>CACXDP010000024.1 GCA_902766445.1 uncultured Coriobacteriaceae bacterium | reverse complement strand
TCGCATCAGGTTCGCATGGAAAGGGCCCCGCTTAGTGTACATTTGGTTTTGTGAAGTCGACAAAACCCCAGATAACAGACTTTTTTCAGGTTCAAATGTACACTAGCTATTTTACACAGTGCGCATTTGAAACTGAAAAGAATCCGTTAACTGGGCATTTGTAAATCTTTCAGTCGCAAAGGTACACTAATTTTTATGTTGCCATTCGGTGAGGTATGCCGAGGCCAAACAAAAAGGCGGAAGGGGAGCAATTTCGGCCCTTCCGCTAGCTTTTCGGTCCTTTGGGACCACCATCGAAGCGATTTTGATGGCGAATGTGGCTACACCAGCGAGAATTGGTACGTCGTGCGGCTGTGGAACGGCCGATCCGGCGAAAAGACAGGCTGTTCGAAGCTGTCGTGGTGCATCGCATCGGGTACGTGCTGCGTCTCGAGCGCGATGCCGCCGTACGGTCGATATGCTGCTCCGCCTTTGGCCCCTTCGAGCATGAGCGCTTGAGCTGTGTACACCTGTATCGACGGCAAATCGGTGAAGACGTCCATCACGATGCCGGTTTTCTCTCCAGTGAGCGTTGCCGCATGGCGCACACGCCCGCTCGGTCCGAGCAGCAGCGTATGATCGTAGTTGGTGATGCGCCCAGTGAGGTCGCGCCCCACCGCCTTGGGCAGTCTGAAGTCAAAGGGAGTGCCGCCGACATTGACCTTACGCCCGTCGGGGATGCGCCGCGCGTTCGTCGGTGCGTAACGCTCGGCCGCCACATGCAAAAGGTGGCCTAGGACCTCGCCGCTGTCATGGCCGTTGAGGTTCCAGTAGGCATGGTTTGTGAGGCTGACGACGGTTGGTACGCTCGGCTGTGCGTCGTAAGTGATTTTTAGCTCATTGTCATCGGTCAGCTTGTATGTGACGCGCACGTCGAGGTCGCCCGGAAAGCCTTGGTCACCATCGGGAGAAAAGAGGCCGAGAATCACAGTGTCGGCCCCCGAATCACGTCGCCGGTCGCCCTTGCGTCCCACCATCGCGCCATCCCACAGGCGTTCGAACCACATGTCGCGTCCGCCGTGCAGCGTATTGGGGCCATCGTTGGCCGTCAGCTCGAACGTACGCCCGTCAAGCTCGAACGTCGCGCCAGCGATGCGATTCGCGAAACGGCCGATGATGCCACCCATAGCCTGCGTGTTGGATTCGTAGCGGGCGGGGTCGTCGAATCCGAGCGCCACGTCCACAAGTTCCCCTTCCGCGTCTGGCACACGAACCGACACGATAGAAGCCCCGAGATCGGTCACGTCCACCTCCATGCCCGCCGCGTTCCTCAAGCGATAAAGGTGCGTCGGCTGACCAGCGCGGGTCGTGCCAAAGTCGAGGGCGTGTACGGACATGGCTGCCTCCTCGTCACGGGGCGTAAACTAGTTCCATCTCGCATATAGTGTAGCGCATTGCGACGAAAAAGGACGTGCAATGCCTGCTCGTCCGTTTGTCCTGTTGGTCGATTTGACCGCTCGCCCACAGCGGGACTGAGGTCAGCCTTGATTTCGATCCTGCTGTGGGCAAACGGTCAACCTGTGGGTTGTAAACAGCCGTTGGCCTAGCATCTCCCATTCAGAACTGAAACCCGCTACAATAGTTCTCTGTCAAGATGCGCTTGAGGGAATAAAGGCGGGGATGCGCATGCGCAAGAGGACAGGTATTCTCAGCAACGCCCGGCGGGCGGCATTAGAGCAGCTGCTCGGCAAGAGCGAGGCGCGCACAAAGAAGGAGAGTGCCGATTACGGCAAGTCGCTGCGCAAGGCTGTCCCGCGCGACGTCTTTGCGGCGTGGTGCCCTCAGCCGACTCGACCCGCCGCGGCCGATCTCATTCGAAGCCAGGATGCCCAGCGCGTGCCCGAGCTAGTGCCGATTCGCCACGAACGCATGGCAATCTCGCCGTTTGCGTTCTATCGCGGGGCGGCCCTCGTCATGGCTTCCGACCTTTCGCCCATGCCAACCACTGGTATTGAGGTACAGCTTTGCGGTGACGCTCACATTTCGAACTTCGGCCTGTTTCTCTCGCCGGAGCGCCGAACCGTCTTCGACATCAACGACTTCGACGAGACGACGCGCGGTCCATGGGAGTGGGACGTGGCGCGCCTTGTTGCGAGCATCGAGATTTGCGGCCGCGAACGTGGCTTCTCGGTCAAGCAGAGGCGCAACGCCGCGTTAGAGGCTGGGCGAGCCTACCGCGAGGCCATGCGCGGCTTCGCGCAGAGGGGCAACTTGGACGTGTGGTATGCCCATGTCGACATAGACAACCTTCTTGACGAGATGGCCGGCGACCTCTCGAAATCTCAGCGCAAGCGCGCTGGCAAGAGTGTTAAGAAGTCCAAGGGCAAAAACAGCCTTCGCGCCGTAAACAAGCTCACCGAGGTGGTAGACGGCGACCTGCGCGTGATCAGCGACCCGCCCTTTGTCGTGCCGCTGCGCGATTTGGCACAGGCAGCGGGAGCAACGGTGCCCGCCGACCTCGACATGGCACGCGTGGTCTCGACGGTCTTGGCCGCGTATCGCAAGACGCTGCCTCCCGAGCGTGCCGCCCTCGTACGCAGCTATCGCGGGGTGGATATGGCTCGCAAGGTGGTAGGCGTCGGTTCGGTGGGCACGCGCGCGTGGATTGTGGTGCTCGAGGGTGCCGACACGGACGACCCCCTGGTGCTACAGGTCAAGGAGGCGACGGCGTCGGTGCTCGAGCGCTATGTGGGCAAGGCCCCGCAACGCAACCACGGGCAGCGTGTGGTCGAGGGGCAGCACGCCATTCAGACCGTGAGCGATATGCTGCTTGGCTGGACGAGTCTGCCCGACGGCAACGGTCACGTACGTGATTATTACGTGCGTCAACTCTGGGACGGTAAGGGTGGCATCGATTTGGACTCTATCGAGCCCAAGTCGCTGTGCCGACTCGCAAGTGCATGTGGTTGGACGCTTGCCCATGCCCACGCGCGTACGGGCGACCGTTTCGCCATCGCGGCCTACCTTGGCAAATCCGAAATCTTCGAAGAAGCGATGGCCACCTTTGCGTCCGCCTATGCCGACCAGAACGAGCGCGACTACCAGGTCTTCTGCGACAGCCGCCGCGTGACTGCCACGGCGTGACGTCGCTACTTGAGCTTGGGTTTCTTTCCAAAGAGACGCACGTGCGCGGCGAGCGTCTGTTGCGCTGGGCCTGACGGGAGGTCGGTGTTGTCGCCAAAAGCGGCATGGCTCATCAGGTACAGGTAGCGGATGAGGTCAGCCGACTCGCGCTCGGAAATCTTTCCGTCCGCGCTGATGAACGCGCTGCCCACGAGGGCATATAGGTTGATGAGGTCCACGCTAAATGCCGCCGCGAGGTTCGTGTCCATGTCATCGCCGGTAGAGTGCATCTCGCGCTGTAGCGTGCTGCCTAGCTCCATGAGCATCAGAATCGAGGGCGGAATGGCCTTCTCAAAGAGATGGTCGCTCACGTCGTCGTGAAAGATCTTGAAGTCCGCATGGTCGAGATTGATGTCAAAGATGCGGTTGACCACGGCGATTTCGCGCGGGTCGACGCCCCTCGTCACGCCGGCGAGATAAAGAACGAACGCAAGCAGGTCGCCGCGGATGCGCCCTTCCAAGCTGATAATGATCGAGCCGTCATTGGCCATGAGTTTGTCGTAGCTCGCGGCCACTGCGAGCACCGAATCAAGCTCCCTGCAGATGACGTCGATCGACGCGGGGTCGAGCGCCCTCACTGATCTCTTGCGTTCAAACAGCGCCATGGTCTACCTCCTCGCGAAACACCTTACCAAAGTTATAACACAGTGCGTCAGGACAGTTTCCCCGGAGGCGTTTGTCCCGCCCGGGACGGTGGGGCGGCCGCGTTGTCCCGCTGTCCGCGGACAGTCGCTCCTGGTTTTGCCCTACTTGTAGGATTGCCTAGAATAACAGCGCAAGCCCAATGATCGCCAAGATAACGGCGATGGCCGACACCCCGACGACTACCGCCACGCCGAGTTTCGCGTTGCGCTGCTTTTCGATCTCACCGCTCACGCGCGAGATGTTGGTGTGCGCGTCGGCGTGCGAGGTCTTTGCCAGCTGCGTCTGCGTGACCGTGACGTCGCCCCCGCACTCGCTGCAGTACTGTGCGTCGTCGGGAAGCTCTGCCGAACAATACGGACAAATCATGCGTTCCTCCTCAGGTCGATGTGCGCACCTCCCATGGTACACTCTTCGCAACAATCGCGCCGCTCACGCAGGAGGCATCCCATGCAATATCGTAACGACCGGTCAGGCAACCAAATATCTGCTCTTGGCTACGGATGCATGCGCTTCTCGCGCGCTGGCGCAATCATCGATTACAACAAAGCCGAGGCCGAGTTGATGCGCGCCAAAGAGCTCGGCGTCAACTACTTCGACACGGCCTATCTCTATCAAGGCAGCGAAGAGGTGCTAGGTCAGGTGTTCGAGCGCAACGCCTGTCGCGAAGAAGTGCGCATCGCGACGAAACTCCCGCAGTACCTCGTGCGCAAGGCTTCCGCCATCGATCGTTTCTTTGAAGAGGAGCTGCGTCGCCTGCGTACCGATTACGTGGACTATTACCTCATGCACATGGTTACCGACGTGAGGCAGTGGCACAACCTCTGCGACTTCGGCATCGAGGAGTGGATTGCTTCCCGGAAGGCTGCGGGTGCGATTCGCAACATCGGCTTCTCTTTTCATGGCAGTACCGAGCTCTTCCTCGAGGTGCTCGAGGCCCATGACTGGGATTTCTGCCAGATTCAGTACAACTACCTGGACGAGCATACGCAGGCTGGCCGTCGTGGCCTTCAGGCCGCAGCCGAGCGCGGCATTCCGCTGGTCATCATGGAGCCGCTGCGCGGTGGCAAGCTTGTGGACCTGCCGCCCCGTGCCCGTGAGGCGATCGCTGCGAGTGGGCGTGATTGGAGTCCGGCCGAGTGGGGTCTGCGCTGGCTATGGGATCAGCCCGAGGTTACCTGCGTGCTCAGTGGCATGAATTCGATCGAGATGGTTGAGGAAAACTGCCGCGTGGCGAGCGAGGCCCAGGCGGGCGACTTCACTGAGGCTGACTTCGCGACCCTTGAGGAGGTCAAGACCGCCATTAACGCAGCCATGCGCGTGGGCTGCACGGGGTGCGGTTATTGCATGCCGTGTCCCAAGGGCGTGGACATCCCGGCTCTTTTCCGCTGCTACAACCACATGTACACCGAGGGCAAAAACGCGGGTCGCAGCGAATACTGGCAGACCGTTTCGCTGCGACGCGAGCGTGCCTTCGCCCGCCAATGCGTCGGTTGTGGGAAGTGCGAGCGTCACTGTCCGCAAGGCATCGCTATTCGCGAACAAATTCGTATCGCGGACCGCGAGCTGCGCCCCCTTCCATGGCGCATAGCCGGCGACGTCGCCCGCGCCTGGGCCGTCCGCTGACCGCGCGCAATCGGGTCCAGCCCGAGCCCGGCGCAACGCCACCCCGCTGACCGCACGCGACCGAACCCAGCCCAAAACAATCAAAGCCGGGGCGGAATGGCGCGGGTAGTTCCCACAGCCATTCCGCCCCGGCCCAATGGCGCAAAGCGGCGACGCAAGCCTACGCGTCAGCTCCCCACATCACGACGCGGCTCTCGGGTGCGAGGTACATGCCGTCGCCCTCCTTCACGCCATACGCGTCGTAGAACTCGTCAAACATCTGGACGTTCACGTTCGTGCGCAGATAGTTGAGCGGATGCGAGTCTGTCGCGAGGGCGAGGGTGGTTCCAGGGGGATACACCTGGCACCACAGGCGCGCGTAGTCTTGGAAGAACTTCGCGTAGTCGAGGCCGTCGATCTTCTCCGCGCGAGCAAGAATCGCCTGCACGCCGCAGAGGTCAGCCGCCCCCTCGACGCTCTTGTTCGTGCCGTTCACGTATACGCCATCCGAGACCTGAATGGTGTCGAAGTAGTCGATGAGCCTCTGGCGCCGCTCGACAAAAGCCTTGGCGTCCTCACCGGAAAAGACGGAGTGCGGCGTACCGTACGCATCGTATTGGCTGCCCAGGTAGTCAAATCCATGACTCACCTCGTGGCCGATGACCGCACCGATGCCCGCAAGAAGCTCTTGCTCGCTCATGCTGTCAGAGTAGACGGCGCTCGTCACGTAGCCGGGCAGGATGTTGATGGAGTTGGTGATTGGGTCATAGAAGCAGTTCATCTCGGTGGCACGAATCATGCCCCAAGGGCCGATGCCCTTTGCCGGCTGGCCGATGAGCTCCTTGTCTCGGTCGCTGCGGAACTTCTTGATTGCCAAGAGGTTGGAGAGCGGCGTGCCGCCCTTGTCGGTGGGGGTGAGTTCGAGCTTGGCGTAGTCCCAGTAGCCACCGTCAGGTTCGAGGATGTTCATGGTCATGTGGTCGAGCTTCTCGGTGGCCTGCTGCTTGGCCGCGTCGCTCATCCACGCGGTATCTCGAAAGAGTTCGCGATACGATTCGGTCATGTCATTCGTGAGCTGCGTAAGCCGATTCTTTGCCTCTGCGCCGAGGACGTCATCCACGTAGAGCTTGGCAATGGCGTTGCTCATGGTGCCCAGCGTGTTGCATCCCTCGTAAGCGCTGGTCTTGGCATCGGGCACCTTTTGCTTCTGGTCCTCGTAGGCGTCCTTGTACAGATTCGGATCGAGGATGGGGTAGCAGTCCTTCATCATGGAGAGAAAGACGAGCGTCTTGAGGTTGTCGAGATTGTCGTTCGTCCATAGCTTGTCGAGCTCGCTCAGCCATTCGGGCGAGGAAACCGTGTAGGCCTCGGACTCGTCCTTGCCGAGCTTTACCAGTAACTCCTTGACGGGGATGTTGGGGCAGCGCTCTTGGAGTTCCTCCATCGTGAGCACTTGGTTGGACTTGCCGTACTCGCCATATTCCTTGTCTGTCCACTTGCCCGTGTAGTCGCCGAATTTGCCCCACGAGCCTTCGAACGCAAGGTACTTCTCCACGGCCTCGTCGGCCCCTTCCTTGTTCGCACCAAACATGATGAACGCGCTGCGGGCCTTGAGCTTCTCTGGGGTCAGCATAATCTGCTGCATGAACTTTGCGTTCTCGTCGTCGGTGTCTTGGTAGTATTCTGCGCCACCGCCCGCGCTGTCCGACAAGACGAACTTGGGCAGGATGCCTACGATGTTGTTGCCACGCATGTCCCCCGTGCTGACGAATGCGTCTATCACGGGTACGAAGGGGAAGTCGTCAGAGGCAAGCAGCGCGTTGAGCCCGTCGATAGATGTCACGGCCATGATGCGATCGTGGTAGGGCTGCACCTCGGAGATGCCTGTCTGGGCGCGGGCGTCCGAGTCGGCCAGCTGATTGTAAAAGATGCGCAGTTGTTCGAGCTCCGGGCTGGTCTTGGACGTGTCCTCGATGAGCTTTGTCACTGACTCCCGGATTTCTGCTGACGCATCGATGAGCGGACTTCCGCCGATGAGTTGGTGGTCGGCCGTGTAGTCGTAGTTGGTGTTGAGGTACAGGTCGTCCCTGAGCTCGGGCTGCTCTACCGGAAGGTTGCCTCCCTCGCTGCTGTTCACCCACGGCGTGCCACCCTTCGCTGCCTTGGGCTGCACGTCCTCGCCATCGCCCTCGGCATCCGCGTCAGCATCGCTGCCCGCGCTATCGCCCTGCCCGGTAGCGTCGCCGCTCTCGGCAGCAGTCTCGCTCTGCTCAGTCGCCTCGCCCGACGCGTTCTCACTCGTCGCGCCGCCGCAGGCCGTCAGGCCGATCGCCAGAACAAGCGCCAGCAACCACGCCCAGAGCACCCCACGTCTGTCTTTCGCGTGCGTCACGTTTCCCCCTACTCCTTTGGCTTCCAGGCAAAGGCCTCGATGGCGCCGGTGGCGATGGGGATGATGAAGTTGGAGGGGCTGAATACGAACGGTTCGTGGCGAATGAAGGTGGCCCCTACGAAAGAGCCGAGGTTCCACAGCGCAAACATGCCCACGATGCAAAAGACCAGGCGAAGAGCGAAGTTCTCGATGTAAAAATTCTTCATTGTAGTTCCTTTCTTTTCGTTGCCAACGATTATTCGAACGATTCGATGTTGCGCACGGCAACAGCGAGGAGCATGCGCCCCAAGACTACAGCCACAGCATCACCGACGATCGCCAAGATGGGCATGAACACCATAGGGTCTAGATTGACCAAAGGTGTCACCAGAAGCGGCAGCGCTGAGTACACGAGTCCCGCGAGCAGGGCATATAGCTCGGCGCCTCCACCTTTGAGTGTCTTCACATTG
>CACXDP010000023.1 GCA_902766445.1 uncultured Coriobacteriaceae bacterium | reverse complement strand
TTCCATAGGCCAGTTGTCCGGATGCGGGATCTCGTCGATGTTTGTGGGCAGCGACTGCACGATCTGCTGTGTCTCCATGGACACGCGAACAAGCCTCGTTATGAGGTTGATGATGTAGCACGGGTCGTCGGAGTAGTCATTGGGATCGTTGGTGATGCCGCTTTTCCTGTCAGTTTTCACCTGGTAGCGGTCTATGACCCAGTCGAGCGGGCTGCGTCCGTTGACAACGTAGCCCTGTGCTTCCTCGGGGATGCCAGTGATAGTTACGTTGGCGTTGTACACCAATTTCGTGTAGTCGTTGACGCGCTTACCTGTCTCAGGGTCCTTCTTTTTCGCCCAACGGATCTTCTTTACTGGACCGGGATCTGCACCCGGAAGGATTCCCGTGCTCACCGACGGCCATGGCTCCAGCTCCTCGTAGTGTAGGTGCAAGTGCGCGAGTTGGCGCCCAGCATTGGAGAACTCCTCGAAGTACTTGGTGAGTGGGATGCGCGGTAGTTCCTTTGCGAGGTTTGCGGCATATTTCTCGCGATACACCGGCGAATGGAGGATGCCGTAGACGTAGTAGAAGATGTCCTCCCTGTTGAGGCCGGGGCCACCCTTTGACTTCGCACGAGTGGCATATGCCGCAGGGTATGCTGCCTGGAATACAGCAAGGGTGCGGTCGGTGATAGCGTCATGGCGAACGTAACGGTTACCCCAAGCGTCGTGGACGACCTTCTCGCCTTCTGCGGGAAATAGGGTCATACCTTCGTCCTTCTCGTACCAATAGAGAGGGAAACACTGGCCGCCATCAAGATCAAACCCTAAGTCAGGTAAAGACTGAACGACAAACGGAGCTGGTTGATGTCTTCTAGTGACTGCAAGCACTATTGCGGTATTCTCTGCAACTGCATTTACAGTCACTATGGGGAATAATTTGTCTTGCTGGTACTTACGTGCAACAATTTCAGGATCAAAGTATACCCATTGACTAGTAAACGGACGATAGCTACCAAGTATTATTCGTGAAGAATCATATACATATAACTGGGATCGCTTTACTTTTTGCAACACATCAGCAGTCCAACAATACCGTGTACTATCGTACTGTAACCCAGATGTATCTCCATTTGCCCGGATTATCTCTTCATTCGTATTGCTAATCAATTCATAAGATTTACTCTTCACTCGAGAAAATGAATAGTTCCAAAGCCATGAATCTTTTGCGGTCGCAATCCCTAGAGACCATATTGAAAACATTCCATTTGGAGTCTTCTTATTACCTTCTGCAATCGCAAGAGGTGCGAATCTTGAGAATCCAACATCTCTCTGGTTTAGCCAGTCATTGTGTTCGTCTGGATTGATGATGGTCCAATCGGGCTCAATATGAGTGTACGACAACGTAAAGTCAAGCTTCTCACGTTGAGTCTTGTAGTCGCCCACGTCAACATAGTGGATAACGCCAGGGCCATCAACCTGTGGTTTCTTGGCAAGAAGCGTGATGGCGATTGGAGCACGTGAGCCAGAGCCGAATACCTTGCCACCTTCTTTACGCGACTCCTCGCCTTGCGTGCGCTGATTGCCACGTAAATCAAGCACGTAGATTGAAGCAAACTCCTCAACAAACGCATGTCTGATCCCCGAGCCCATATCATTGCGTATCCAGCCCGCATTCGAGACGAAGCAAACAAGGCCTACGCTTCCAATTCGATCGCTTGCCCACCTGAAAGACTTTATATACGAATCCATAATCTGACGCTTGTTTGTTGACGTGCTCCATGCCGAGTATGTCTCTCGAACACGCTTCTCTAGGGTTGGGTAACTCTCGTTCGCATTGTTGTCGTTGGCGTTTGTCTGACCTGCGGAATAGGGAGGATTACCTATGATTACGGTAATGTCCAAATCCTGCTGCTCCAGCATTCGGATTGAGTTGTCCTGGAAGAATTCGTCGTCGATCTTGTTGTCATCCTCGCTCATCTGGAAGGTGTCCGTAAGTAACGCACCTTGGAACTCCCTGTACTCGCCGGTCCTCGCATGGTAGGCATACTCGATGTTGACGACCATGATGTAGTACGCGAGGAGTAGGATCTCGTTGGAGTGAAGCTCGTGGGCGTACTTGTGTGGGAGCTTGTCCGCAGGGATGAGGCTCTCGTCCTCGATGAGCCGCGCGATGAAGGTACCGGTGCCCGCGAAGGGGTCGAGGATGTGCACGCCCTCGTCGGCGAGGCTCTTGCCGAATTCGCGTCTGAGCACTCGGTCGGTGGCATGCAGGATGTAGTTCACAATCTCGTCGGGAGTGTACACGATGCCAAGCTTGTCGGTCGTCGCCTTGAAGGCCTTCTTGAAGAACTCCTCGTAGAGGTTCTTGATGAGGGCCTGCCGTCCGTTGTCCGTCCTCACCATCTTTGCCCTACGTGCGACGCTGGAGTAGAGAGCGTCGAGAGCGGCCTTGTCCTCGCGGCTCATGTCGCCAACACCATGGCCGGCGAGCTTCTTGAGGAACGCGGTGATGGCCAACGATACTGGGTTTGACTCCGCGAACTCGAAGTCCCCGAAGAGCGCGTCGAAGACCGGCAGCGTGATCATGTGCTGGGCGACCATCTCCACGGCGTCAGACTCAGAGATGCCGGGATTCAGCGAGTCGCGCAGGCCCCGGATGAAGTCGTCGAAGCCCTCGCGCGCCACGGGGTCGGATGTGATTGCGTCGTTGATCTGCTCGATGTGGCGCTCGGCGATGTGTGCCACGTCGTCTGCCCAGGAGTCCCAGTAGATGCGGGTGCCCACCTTGTCCACGGCCTTGGTGTAGATGGCCTCGGCAAGCCGCTCGGAGAAGGAGATCTGGAGTTGGCTTCCCCCGTCGACCGTCTCGGTGTC
>CACXDP010000022.1 GCA_902766445.1 uncultured Coriobacteriaceae bacterium | reverse complement strand
GTCATACTTTGTGATGGGGTTGGTGTTTGTTGGCTTGGCGGTGGCACCCGCCACCAGGGTGAAGTTGCTGCCCAGGTCTTCAGCGTAACGGGTGAAGCCCGCGAACTTCTGGGACTTGCGGTCCTTCTTCTGCTCTTGCTCATTAATGTAGTTTACGAGCTGCCAGTTGTACTCGAACTCGTCCTCCGCCGTGCAGTCCTCCTCGGGTGGCTCGATCCCCTCCCGCGCGGCAGCTATGGCGCCTTGCGTCAGCATGTTCTGTAGTATCTCCGCGTCGCCCTCCAGCGCGATCAACGCGTTGTCGTACGCCTCCACGCCCTGCGAGTAGAGCTCCTGCCTGGTGATGTTTACGGTGTCGTTCATCGCGGCGACGAGTTCGTGGACGTTCACCACCTCTATGCCGACCTTCTGGACCTCGCTCAGGATCTGCTCGTTGCTCACGGTAGGGACGGTGCTGGCGCTCTTCTTCTTGAACAGGCCGAACATCTTGAGGATCCCCATGCCACCTTTGAGGACCGAACCCACGTCGCCGCTGTAGACGCCCTTGAAGACGCTGTACGCATCGGAGCCGAACTGCGCGACTTTGCCGTAGGTGGGATCCACGTAGTCGAGGACCTCGACGGTGTAGTCGGCAGCCGCGTCGTAGTTCCTGAACTTCTTCTGGCGGGCGTTGACCTCCTTCATGTATTCAACTGCCGCGTCCTTGTCATCGGAACTTGCGCCGCTGCTGGAGCCCGCATTCCCGTCGTCGTTGGCCTTCTTCACCTTGTCGTCGTCGGGCCGCTCTTCGATGTCACGCGACAGCTCGCTCTCTGCGATGCCGGATTCCACCAGTACCTCCTGGACGACATCGGGGGCATCTTCGGTCACCACGAGCTGGCCCTCTTCAATGTAGGTGCCCTCGGGCAGGGCGACGTCTTCCGTGGTGAACCCGATGTCCACGTTCTGCAGCTCCTCTGCGATCTGGCCCTCGTAGTCGACCGCCGTCACCTCGAAGTCGTTCGCCGCCTGTAAGATGGCCACCACGGTGTAGCGGTCGGTGTTCACGAAGCGGACCGTGTAGATGTCCGATGTCAGACCGTCCCCGGACGGGTCTGCAAACGACAGCTCGATCGAGTCACCGTTGTTGGCAAACCCAACGACCTTGGCCTCGCGGATTTGGTCGCTCACCATCCCGTCCTCCCCGCTCGAGACTTCGTGGTAGCAGATGACAACGTCCTCCTGCCTGACGTCAGCCAAGCTCCATTCGCCGTCCTCGACCGACTCTGTCTTGGCTTGCTCGGGCTCCTCGGCTGGCGTGACCTTAGATGACTCTCCCTCTTCTGCGTCGGATTCCTCGACAAGTATGGTATCGGGCGACTCGTCTTTGTCAGGCTCCTCAGCAAGAGCGACCTCTGACGAGCCATCCGAGACCTGCTCGTCTGCAGCGCTGTCTGCTTCGTTGGCATCCTCCTGCTCAATGTCGGCCCGGCTCATTTCGTCGTCCACGGATGCTTCCGTCTCGAATCCGCTGGCTTCTTCGGCCGAGACAACCTCGGGCGAGTCCTTTGCGAACTGCTCGTCTGTCATAATGTTTGCCTCGCCAATGACGACGGTGCAGCTTCCATCCTCATTGGTTGTAGCGATGGCGATCTCGCCACCAGATGTCTCATCAGCCGATCTGACCATCTCCTGCCCCGTGTCCCCCTCACGTGGAGGTTGCTGAGCGCATGCCACGCACAGCACGGCCGCCACAACCGCAATGAGCACGATGGCCACCGAACGCTTTCCCCTCGTCTTCAATTCTGCCCCCATCTGCACCACCTTGCCTCTTCGCAGACCACCCTTAGTCTCTGAGAATCACCAGAGACCTATATAATTCAATAGTATACTCACGTGCATTATCCCTGTCGCTACCTTGGGATATGGAGTAAACACTTACGGGCGATTTGTCTTGCGGGCATGCCGCTCGGGGCCATGCCACTCAGGGTTGCCCTCTTTTGCCGTCCGGAGGGAGGCACCGCCCAATGCCCCCGCCTAACGTGCCGCAATTCTGCGTATCCCCTGGAGGCTCGATGCTTCCTCAAGCACGGAGATGAGGTCTGCGGCCTGATAGAATGCCCCTCGGCGTGCATTGCCCATCTTCTGGAGGATGTCCCGCCCGCATGCGGTTGCGACAAGGGAGCGGGCCGTTCTTTCGGAGATGGCAAGGCAGCTTGCGACGTAGCTGACGTTCACTACCGGCTGCTCTACCAAAAGGGCGGGAAGCTCGTGCGAGGCCGAGCCCGCGCGGTCAGTGTTGACGGAACGCCACTCGACAAGAACGGCATCGACGTCCGCGGCGACACGCGACCCGATGACGGCCGCAAGCTCCAACGCAACGGCCAGGCATTCGGCGATGGGTTCAATCTGTCCCTCATGGTACACGTCGAGAGCATTCATGTATTGGTCGACATATCCATTCGCACGATACCGTCGGCTGCCGAGCGGCGTTGCGTCTGGATAAATGACGAAGGCGGCCACCTTTCTCTCGGATGGGGGAGAGGTGGCCGCCTTGTTTTCCGCGAAAACCGCGAGACGATCGTTATTCCAGTTCGAAGGCGCCGGTGTAGAGCTGGTAATAGGTGCCCTTGGCGGCGATGAGCTCGTCGTGCGTGCCGCGTTCGATGATGTTGCCGTGGTCAAGGACGATGATGACGTCGGAGTTGCGCACGGTGGAGAGTCGGTGCGCAATCACGAAGGTAGTGCGCCCTTCCATGAGGGCATCCATGCCGCGGCTCACGATTTGCTCCGTACGGGTGTCGATGGAGCTCGTTGCCTCGTCGAGAATCATGACAGGTGGGTCGGCGACGGCCGCGCGTGCGATTGACAGGAGCTGTCGCTGTCCCTGGCTCAGGCTCTCGGCGTTGTCGGTGAGCATGGTCTCGTAGCCCTCGGGCAGACGACGGATGAAGTCGTGTGCACCTACCAGCTTGGCTGCTTGCATGCATTCCTCGTCGGTTGCGTCGAGCCTGCCGTAGCGGATGTTGTCCATGACGGTGCCGGTAAAGAGGTTCACGTCCTGCAGGACGATGCCCAACGAATGGCGCAGTGCGCTCTTCTTCATCTTGTTGACGTTGATGCCGTCGTAGCGAATCTTGCCGTCGGCGATGTCGTAGAAGCGATTGATGAGGTTCGTGATGGTGGTCTTTCCCGCACCTGTGGCACCAACGAAGGCGACCTTCTGCCCGGGGAAGGCGTCGAGCGTGATATTGTGCAGCACGAGTCGTTCGGGCACATAGCCGAAGTCAACGTCGTCAAGCACCACGTCGCCCATGACGGGGACGTAATCAAGCGTGCCGGTGGACTTATGCGGGTGCTTCCACGCCCAGATGCCCGAGCGGTCGGTGAGTGCGACCTCTTCCGTTACGTTGACCATGTCCTTGTCAAAATGTACGCGCACGAGATCCACGTAGCCCTCGTCCACCTCGGGTTCCTCGTCGAGCAGCTGGAAGATGCGCTCAGCGCCCGCAAGGCCCATGACCACGAAGTTGATCTGATGCGAAATCTGGCCGATGGAACCAGCGAAGCGCTTGGTGAGGTTGAGGAAGGGGATGACGATGTCGATGGAGAGCACCATGCCCGAGATGCAAGGATTGGGCAGGTTGATGCCCAGGAAAAGGCCGCCCGCTAGGGCTACGACCACGTAGGCGATGTTGCCGAGATTCATGAGGACCGGACCGAGCGTATTCGAGTAGATGTTTGCCTGCTTGGCTGCCTCAAAGAGCTCGTCGTTGACCTGGTCGAACTCGGTCTGCATCTGCTTCTCGTGGGTGAAGACCTTGATGACCTTCTCGCCGTTCATGGCTTCCTCGGCGAAGCCCTCGGCGCGTCCGATGGCATGCTGCTGGGCGATGAAGTAGTGCGCGGACCTACCGCCCAAGAAACGAGTGAGCCATGCCATGAAGCCGACCATCACGAGAACGACGGCGGAGAGCGGTATGGAGTACCAGAGCATGATGACGGTGAGCGATGTCATGGAGATGGCCATGGTGAGCAGGTTGGGGAAGGCCACGCCGACGAGTTGGCGCAGGGCATCCACGTCGTTGGTGTAGTAGCTCATGATGTCGCCGCGCTGATTCTGGTCAAAGAATCTCACGGGTAGGTCTTCCATATGGTCGAACATCTTGTTGCGGATTTCCCTGAGGGTAGCCTGCGTGAGGAAGGCGCCGAGTTGGGTCTGGGCGATCTGGCAGGCGAGTGCGATGGCGTAGATGGTGATGAGCGTGATGGCAATCTGCGTAATCTCTGGTGCGGCAGCGGACCAGTCGCCCGATTGCCAGGTGCGGGTGATGACGTCGATGGTGCGCTGCAGCATGATCGACGGGAAGGTCGAGAGCACGGCCGCAGCCACCACGCAGAGTATCATCAGCGTGAACTGCAGGGGATGGAAAGAAAAGACCATCTTGAGCGTGGCGACAGCCACCTTCTTTGGGTTGGAGGCACGCTTGCCACGGCTGCCCTTGCCGGGGACGCCCTTGTTGAGCTGCTGGTTCTTGTCATTCTTAGGCATCGACCTCACCTCCTTCCCCGAAGGCCTCGTTCATGGTCTGAATCTCCTCTGTGGCCGCATCGTCCGGCTCGGTCGTTGCCATTCCCTCGAGCGTCTGGTCGTGACTGGCCTTGTTTTGCGTGAGGTATACCTCGCGGTAGATGTCGGAGGTCTGGAGCAGCTCTTCGTGTGTGCCAATGGCGCTGATGCCGCCGCCGTCGAGCACCACGATGCGGTCGGCGTCTGCCACCGAGCTCGTGCGTTGCGCGATGATGATCTTCGTCGTGTCGGGGATGAACTCACGGAAGCCCTGCTGTATGAGCTTGTCGGTCTTTGTGTCTACGGCGCTTGTCGAGTCGTCTAGGATCAGGATCTTTGGCTTCTTGAGCAGGGCGCGGGCAATGCAGAGTCGCTGCTTCTGGCCGCCGGAGACGTTGGTGCCGCCCTGCTCGATGTAGGTGTCGTACTTGTCGGGCATGAGCTGGATGAACTCGTCG
>CACXDP010000021.1 GCA_902766445.1 uncultured Coriobacteriaceae bacterium | reverse complement strand
GCAAAAGGCCAGATGATCGGGTTCCAAATGACCCAAACTACGCACAAGGAACTACGTTGTGCGTAGTTTGCCCCGCGCCGCGCGGGACAGGGTAGTGGATGCTGGGTTTCGCTGTGCGTAGTCTGCGTGTAGAGCGGGACAGCGCGGGGACTATGGGCTACGTTGTGTCAACGGTGGATCGAATTCCCGGGAACAGTGTTCCGCCTATGCGTATGCCCGTGTGCGAATCTGGGTATAATGGAAATGCGGACTAGCTCCGTGGTGTGGTGGCACCTAAAACCCGAAACGTATGTGGGACGCATGGGCCCACGGGTCGGCGGGCGACGGAAATACCACCAGTCACATGAACGTGGGCGCATCGCTTGAGCGGTGCGCCCACGTCGTTCATCTGGAAGGAGGACTTGTCGATGACGTGGACAAGGAAGCCGAAGGTGAGAGACCTCGTGCGGGCGGCAAGGGACTATCGCGACAACCTCCTCAATCGCAACGTCCTTCTGGTCGGTGTCTCCGGTGGGGAGGTCCGCTGCCTCCAACTCAGGTTCCTTGCTCGTCACTTCTTGCACCTTACGGGCGTAAGGACAGTGCGACCTATGCGCTCGGTCGACTTCTTCCACAGGTGCGTGGACGGAAGAATTTCGGAAGCCGACTTGAGGGACGATGCGCGAGGCCTTTCGACGGTCAAGCTCGAGGCAGCACGCGCCATGTTCCGTCCGGACCTTTCCGCAACATCATTTGGCGAGGCCAACGGGACGCGCATGTACGTGGGGGCGAAGGAATATGCCGCAACTCATGGGCGTGTCTCGGCTTCGTCAAGGACGGTGCATGGCATGACCCGATGACCCTGCTGCGTTCACCCGTCTCTGAAGAAGTTGCGCGTTCAGGGAGCTACCATGTGGTGGCCGTCTTCTCGAAGAGGCTTCGCGAGGAGATGTATGGGGTGCCCGTGCGTCTTTCGCTTCGCGAAGCAGACGATTGGGGGGGAGATTGGGAAGCGTCTGCCGGGGCAGCTAGCCTATTTGACGAGCGTCGTTGGGGCGAAACAATAGAGTTGCATAACTTTCTTGATGGAACACTTTCCCGGAGATTCTGTTCCATCAATGCGCCGCGCGCGGGTGTGCCAGGCGGTTAAGTTGTCTACGCCTATTGTGGGCGATGCGGCAAGAGGAACGCCCGTGATGACAATGCGCCCAATTGGACTTTGCCTAACCGTTACGCGAGGTTGGCCTCATGTGTGAAAACAATACGCCAACGTTTGAATGCCGAGGATCCAGACAAGACCGAACTTCTTGGCGGGCTCGCGGACCGTGGTCCGAGCGTGGGCTCGCCGCACAATTACGCACACCGCAGTTCAATGTGCGTAATTCTTCGCAAAAGCCCAGATGATCGGGCTCCAAATGACCCAAACTACGCACAATGGACTTTGTTGTGCGTAGTTTGCCCAGCGGGGCGCGGGACAGGGCGGGGGATGCTGGGCTACGTTGTGCCTAGGTCGCCCCATGCCTCACTGGGACAGCTCAGACGTCCCCTCGCCGTGCGCCCGGGTATACTGGGTGGCACGTAAAGCGCCGCAGATGGGGGAGTTGCTGATGCTGTATACGCCTGTGACCAAGCTTGCAATGAGGATTTGCTTTGAGGCACACAAGAATCAGGTTGACAAGTCCGGCCTGCCCTACGTCTTTCACCCGTGGCACCTCGCAGAGCAGATGGATACGGAGCACGAGGTGTGCGTGGCACTGCTTCACGACGTTATGGAAGACACGTCGATAACCGCTGCGGATTTGGTGTCGGCCGGTGTGCCCGAGCGCTACGTCGCGACCTGCCTGAAGCTCACGCACGAGGAGGGTGTCCCCTACATGGACTACGTCGCCGCGCTAGCCCACGACCCGGTTGCGCGGAAGGTCAAGCTGGCCGACCTGCGCCACAACTCCGACCTGAGCAGGCTCAACCATGCGCCGACCGAGCGTGACCTGCGTCGTCGTGCGCGCTACCTTCAGGCAATCGAGCTGCTTGAGGGATGACCACGATCCCGCTGTGGGTTCGTGGTCAAAACTGACCACGAACCCACAGCGGGATCGTGGTCACTGTGCTGTTTTCATGCGCGGTGTTTACTGTTGCGCACAATGCGCAATACTACACAGAACGTGAATTAATGCACAGACTGTGAAGGAGCCAGATGAGAACGACCGACCGGCGGAGCTTGCGCACGCGCCTGGCCCTGCGCGACGCCCTTGCGGCCGAGATCCACGCGACGGGCGACCTCGCGCGCGTGACGGTGACGGGCGTGACAGAGCGGGCCGATGTGACGCGTCGCACCTTCTACTCACACTACAAGGACATCCCCGCACTCGTCTGCGCGACGGAGCAAGAAGTCGTGGAGGATTTGGCGCCGCTCGTACACGCCATCTCTGAAGTGACGTTGCCCGAGCTGGAAGAGGCGATTCGCGACTTCGGCCCGTGCCCTGGTGCCGAGGCTGTGCTCGCGTACTTCCGAGCCAACAGCGTTTTGCTCTCGGCCCTGCTTGGCGAGGGAGGGGACCCCGCCTTTGTGGAGCGCATCAAACAGATGGTGCGCGAGGTCGTGGAGGACCGCGCGCGAGCAGGCTTTTCGCCTCTGGTCGCCGCGGGTTTCGACTATTACCTCACCTTCGTCATCTCGGCGGAGGTCGGCGTGCTCGTTCGATGGCTTACGACCGGTATGCGCGAGAGCGACGAGCTGATGGCGCGCATCATGACAGCCCTCATGTTTGTGCGCCCTGGTGACCTCTATGGTCGTCCCATCGACTTTGACATATCGGCCCTCGAAGAAATCGCATCATAGGGCGGAAAGGAGCCCATTCATGGTTAGGACCTCGTATTCGAACGCTGCGCAGAGTGCTGCCAAGCCGGCCATCCCCCTGAAGGCGTATGGTGCCGAGCTTCGACCAGCGGTGCCGGTAGACCTGAGCCACGCCAAGCTGCGTCTGGGCATCGACGTGGGCTCGACCACCGTCAAGCTCGCGGTCATCGACGCCAACATGAACCTCGTGTACGCCAACTACGAGCGGCATCACACCGACATCCGTGCCACGGCGACGGAACTCTTCGAGCGTGCGCGCAAGGTGATCGGCGATGTGCCGATGCGCGTGTCCATCACCGGTTCGGGCGGCATGCTGCTTGCCACTTGGCTCGACCTCGAGTTCGTGCAGGAGGTCATTGCGAGCAAGCGTGCCGTGGAGGCGCTCATCCCGCAGACGGACTGCGCCATCGAGCTGGGCGGCGAGGACGCAAAGATCATCTACTTCGACAATGGCATCGAGCAGCGCATGAACGGTACCTGCGCGGGCGGCACTGGTGCCTTCATCGACCAGATGGCCTCGCTGCTGCAGACGGACGCGCCGGGCCTCAACGAGCTAGCCAAGTCCGCCACACATATATATCCCATCGCGAGCCGCTGTGGCGTCTTTGCAAAGTCCGACGTCCAGCCGCTGCTCAACGAGGGCGCCGCACCGTCCGACATCGCAGCGTCCATATTCCAGGCGGTGGCGAACCAGACCGTCTCCGGCCTTGCCTGCGGACATCCCATCAGGGGCTACGTGGCCTTCCTCGGCGGTCCTCTCCAGTACCTCTCCGAGCTTCGCGAGCGCTTCTACCTCACGCTCAAGCTTGACGAGGAGCATCGCATCGTGCCCCCCAACGCGCACCTCTTCGTCGCGACGGGTGCGGCGCTTGCGGGCGAGACCGACAAGCGCGTGTCATTCGCGCAGGTCATCGACTCCTTGGCAGCGCTCAAAGACACGCAGGGCTCGGAGGTGGCACGCCTCGCTCCGCTCTTTGCCACAGAGGCTGACCTCGAAGAGTTTCATGCGCGTCATGACAAGGAGGTCGTGCCGAAGGGCGTGCTCGACGAGTACCACGGGCGCGTCTTCATCGGCATCGACGCCGGATCCACTACGCTCAAGGCTGCCGTCGTGGGCGAGGCGGGCGAGCTGCTCTACACATGGTACGACGTGAACAACGGCGACGTGCTTGGCACCGCCCGCACCATCATGAACGACATCTACGATCACATGCCTGCTGACTGCGAAATCGGCCACGTCACGACCACGGGCTATGGCGAGGGCATCCTCATCGAGGCCCTGCGCGCCGACTCCGGCGAGGTCGAGACGGTCGCGCATCTGCGTGGCGCTCAGGCATTCGTGCCCGACGTCGAGTTTATTCTTGATATCGGCGGCCAGGACATGAAGTGCCTGCAAGTGCGTGACGGCGTCATCGAGCACATCGCCCTCAACGAGGCCTGCTCCTCGGGTTGCGGCTCATTCGTGGCGAGCTTCGCCGATTCGATGGGCATGACGGTGCAGGAGTTCGCGGCAGCGGCGGTAGCGGGCGAGCATCCGGTGGACCTCGGCAGCCGCTGTACCGTCTTTATGAACTCACGCGTCAAGCAGGCGCAGAAGGAGGGCGCGACCATCGGGGACGTTGCGGCCGGCCTTTCTTACTCGGTCATCAAGAATGCCCTCTTTAAGGTCATCAAGCTGCGCGACTACGACGAGATAGGCGCCCACATCGTGGTGCAGGGCGGCACCTTCATGAGCGACGCAACCCTGCGTGCCTTCGAGATGCTCACCGG
>CACXDP010000020.1 GCA_902766445.1 uncultured Coriobacteriaceae bacterium | reverse complement strand
TCTTGCGGGGCATCAGGTCGCGCCGCCAACACCCGCTTGATGTCTAGGTCAAACATCCGCCTCTTTGCCTTCATGTGAAGCTCCCCACCATGGTCGCCGTTACTATGCCCATTCTAGCGCAGTGTTCTGCGGCGCGCTCTTTGCCATCTGTTACGGGCATTACGTCCCCGCACAAGCCCAAGCACACGCAAAGGAGTAACACCTCACGCACTTATGAGCACCACGCATGCACGGTCAGCGCGTTAAAGACAGCACTCGTCAGATGGGCGTATGCCACGCTGAATCATACATGAGCATAGTATATAATGAATCATAGCGTTTGTGCATATCGAAAGGAGAGGCTATGCGCTACATCGAGTTCGGACAGCGTGGCACCAAGGTGTCGGAGGTCATCTTGGGCGCCATGAGGATTGCTGACAAGACGCCCGAGGAGGTGGCGACACTTATAGAAACCGCCTTGGATTCAGGTATCAACGCCGTGGACACCGCACCCATCTACGGACCGTCCGAGGGCATCATCGGAAACGCGTTCGCAGCACGTCCCGGATTGCGCGACCGTGTCTGGCTCCAGACGAAGCTCGGTATCAGGCCGCATCCTCAGCGCAAGGCCAACTACTTTGATTTCTCGTACGAACACATCATGGAGTCGGTGGACAATAGCCTGCGTGCTCTGCAGACCGACCACGTCGATTCGCTTTTGCTGCATCGCCCCGACGCGCTCATGGAACCGGACGAGATTGCTCGCGCGTTCCAAGAGCTGTACGACGCGGGCAAAGTACTTGACTTCGGCGTCTCAAACCAAAACCCCGCGATGATTCGCCGCATTCAGCGCCGTCTGCCTTTCGCTCTCGCAGCCAACCAAGTGCAAATCTCGGCTGCATTCACACCCATGTTTGACGCGTTCTTCAATGCAAACATGCAGAACGATGCTGGCATCATGCGTGATGGCGGCATCCTCGAATATGCCGACGAGCATGACATGGCCATCCAAGCTTGGAGTGTTCTACAACACGGATACTTCGGGGGTGTGTTCCTCGGCAATCCCGATTATGCCGAGCTCAACGAGGCCCTCGAACGCATTGCCGCCGATCACGACAGCACACCCACGGCCGTAGCCATCAACTGGGTGCTACGCTATCCCACAAAGATGCAGGCCATCGTCGGTACCACCCGTCCCGAGCGCGTGCGCATGAGCGCAGCCGCTTGCGACTGGGTTATGAGCCGCGAAGAGTGGTACGAGGTGTACCTAGCCGCCGGAAACCAGCTGCCATAGGGAGATTTTGCATGCCGTGGGGAGCACACGCGTATGTTTTCGCACGAGAGCGGAGGATGCGCTGAGCATTAGTGTCACTTTGGTTTTGTGAAGGCCGCAAAACCCCAGTTAACAGATTTTTTTCAGGTTCAAATGCGCACTGTGTAAAATACACAGTGCGCATTTGAACCTGAAAAGTTTCCGTCAACTGGGGTTTTGTAGAATTTTCAGCTTCAAAGGTACACTAATGCCGCTCGCGACGCGGGCACACCTCATCGGGCGTGCCCGCGCCGCCGGCTCGCAACCTATTTCTCGGCGCCGGTGACCTCTTCGACGACCGCCATCGCATTGAGCGTGCGAGGATAGCCGATGAAGGGGACGTTGTTGCTCACAACCTTGATCAAGAACTCGCGGTCGTTGCCACACTGTACGTTGCCGGCGGTATGGGCTTTGAGCTGCGCCTCGCAACCCCCCTGTGCAGCGAGGTAGCAGAAGGTCATCAGCTCACGCTCGGCGATAGTGAGACCACCGCGCGTGTACCAGTCACCGAAACAATTCTTGACGAGCCACTGCGCGATGTGCGGGTAGTCTGCAGCACCACGATCCTTGTATCCGTGCATCTGCTCGCCGAAGCATGCCACCTGCGCCTGCTCGCCACCCTCGTAGCGGCTTTCCTCAGTCGGCAACGTGGTGGCTTGGGACTTGAGCGGCAGCTCAACGCCAGCCGCAACCAGAACCTCATTGGTTACCTTGAGGAACGGATAGACGCGACCAATGCCCAAATACGCAACGGCCTGATACACGATCTCCTTGACAGTCTCGGGCTCAAGACCAATGTTAAGAGCGGCGGGCAGTAGCGCACGGAACTCGTCTATGCCCTGGCAACCAAGAAGCGTCGCCAGCCAGCACATAAAGCGCGTACGATCGGGCAGGTCCACGTCTGCAGGCACATCATCAAAGGCGAAGTTAGCAAAGCGCTCGACAAACTCCGGATCGGTAAGTAGAAGGTCACTGCCCGCACCCACCTGCATACGATCGCGGAATGCCTGTGCAGCCTCGGTGAACTGCGGCTGATACGGAGCGGGCACAGGCTCTTCGCCCATTTCCACGTCAGCACCAGCGGAGGTGTTGCGCCCATCAACCCCCTTGACGATCGCCTCGAGATCGGCAGCAAACTGATTCGCAGCAGCTTCCACCTGCGTCTGTATCGCTGTCATGAAGCTTTCGATCTGCGCGCTGGCCTTTGCCGCACGCTCGTCGAATTCGGCACCAGCATCATCGGCGCGTGCGTTAAACGAGGCCATAACCTCTTCGCCCTTCGCCACGAAAGCAGCAATGCGCTCGGCGATGAATGCGATGCGCTCGTCGTGCGCAGACGTACCCGTTTGGGCATCCTCTGTCGCCTGTCCATCGGGTTCTGGCTCTTCGTTTTCCGTCGCCTGTCCCTCGGGTTCCGTCTCGACCTTCTGCTCTTCGTCGACAACTTCTGCGTACTCGTTCTCGTCTGCCATGAGGACTCCCCTTCCTTTTCGCAACACGTGCAAACCATTGTCTCAATCAATCGCACGTCATCCCACATGGTACCCGAAAACCGTATCGAGCGTCACTTGGTGACGCCCGACGGGCAAAGTCGCAATGCAATCAATCGAATCTGCCACCCGAGGCTGGGCCACCTATACCAGACGGCCCGCTTTCCCCTCCTTGTGGCTGACCCGAGGGCATGGACTCTGGTTCAAAAGCCATAGGCTGCGAACCACCATCTTGGACAGGCGCCTGGCCACCATCATAAGACTGTTCCCGCGGCATACCATCGGGCATACCCTCACCCGAATCAGTGGCACGCCAGTCCTGGCTTCCTTGCTCCTGCATTGGCTGTCCCCACTCCTGCACGCGCTGAGCTTGGTCCTGAGTGGGTTGGCCCTCCTCCTGCGCGGGACGTCCCTGCTCTTGGGAAGACTCGCCTGAATTCCGCACAGACTGGCCTTGATCCCGCTCGACAGATACGCGTCCCTTGACGACGCGTTCAGCCTCCGCGCGCACGACATCACCACCGAACCCCATAGGAGCGCGCACGTCTACCGTAGGCTCACTTGATTGTGTGCTGGACTTGTCTTGTACATGCTGCCGATCGTACTCATCGAGCAACTCGCCAAGCGCATCGCCAACCTTACGGTTTGCTGGGCGCGTGCTGTCGACGACCTTCTTGCTTAGCTCACCTTCTGCGGTCGCTGAAACCGTAACGCCATACACGTTGACGCCAAGTTCTACACTAAGCTCGTCTTGAGCCACAGCAACGCTAGTTAAGGGCACAAACCACGAGGCAACGCCCGCAAGCAACAGCACGAGGCACGTCGCTAGCGCAATCCACGCCTTCCTATGTGGCCACACGACTCGCAAATGCCGTCCACGCCGCCTCGCACCCTTGTGCCACGACGAATCCCGACCGCGACGCTCACGCGCAGACTGTGCCAACGTGCCCTCGTCTCTCGCCGTAGTTTCGCGAACCGGAGTCCCAGCCGCAACGTCTGTAGCCGAATCATCGCCAAGCATCGCCGCAACCACCCGAGTGCGTGCGTCGTCAGTGGCCACTACGTCATCGAGCGCAGAGAAGAGCTCAGACATCTGCTCGTCGTCCAATTCCGCTTCGACCGAGTCAGTACCACTGTCAGAGGGCACACCCCAGTCAAAACCCTCGAAGTCGCGCTCCCAATCCACGTCACTCATCGCCAATCACCCCCTTGAGCTGCCGCTTTCCGCGGGAGATGTTTGTGTACACGGTGTTTTCGGGCATGTCGAGCAGCTTGCCGATCTGAGCGGCGGTGTAGTTCTCGTAGTACTTGAGGTACAGCACGATGGCATACCGCTCGTCAATCGCATGCAATGCCTTGAGCACGTCGGTTCGCTCTAACGATCGCTGCGCCTCCCCGCCGTCATCACCTACAAGCACGAAGCCGCCCTCGCCCATCTCATCGAGTGATTCCGTACGTGCGGACGCACTCTTGAGCAGATCCTTGCACACGTTAGAAGCGACACGAATGAGCCAAGCCTTGCGATGCTCTTCTCCGTTGAAACGGCGCTCATGACGCGCATAGCGCAAGAACGTCTCTTGGAACGCGTCGTCGCGATCAGCCGGCTCCCGCAGATAGATGGAACACACCCGCATGACAGTATCGGCATGACGCATCACCGTACGTTCTATGTCAGCCTTCGTCTTCATGCTGCTATCATAGCGGCGAACCCGCGCTCGGGTCTTCGTAGAGGCGAACCCGCTTCCCAAAACCATTTCCATGAACGCACCCCCTTGCCGCAAACACGAGAGAGGGGGTGCGTTCCTTGCAAAGTCAATCAAATGAGGGACACAAGCGCAGCGGATGCACACAGGTAGCACACATAAGCCGCCCCCGCGTGCCTTAGCCCCTGGACTCCTTGCCCACGAGTCCGGTGGCACCGTAGCGCTCTCGCAGGAGAGGCTTCTCGATCTTTCCCGTGGCATTGCGCGGCACGTCGGCAAAGATTATCTTGCGCGGACGCTTGTAGCGCGGCAACTTGGCACAGTAGCGATTGATGTCATCCTCGGTCGCGGTGCGATCCGGCTTGAGCTCGATGATAGCGGCCGCAATCTCGCCCAAGCGCTCGTCGGGCAGACCGATGACGGCAACGTCCTGAATCGCAGGATAGGCAGAGAGGAAGTCCTCGATTTGCACCGGATAGAGGTTCTCACCACCCGTGATGATGACATCCTTCTTTCGGTCGACAAGCCAATAGAAGCCCTCGTCGTCTTGCTGCGCCATGTCACCGGTGTGCAGCCAACCGTCGATGAGCGTCTCGGCCGTAGCCTCGGGATCGTTGTAATAGCAGGTCATGAGACCGGGACCCTTGACGCAAAGCTCGCCAACCTCGCCCCGCTCGACCTCGTTGCCGTCTTCGTCCACAATCTTGCATTCCCAACGATATCCCGGCACGCCAATGGCGCCGACATGGTCGATGTTTTCGACACCCAGATGCACGCAGCCAGGACCCGTAGACTCGGAAAGGCCGTAGTTCGTGTCGTAATCGTGATGCGGAAAGACCTGCTTCCAGCGCTGAATGAGACTCTTTGGCACGGGCTGTGCACCGACGTGCATGAGGCGCCATTGGTCGAGCTCGTATTCCTCCAAGCGCAGGTCGCCGCGCTCGATGGCTGCCAAGATATCCTGTACCCAGGGCACGAGCAGCCAGACGATGGTGCAGTGTTCGCGGCTCACCGTGTCAAAGATGAACTTCGGGCTCACGCCGCGCAACAGCACGGCACGCGAACCAGTGGTGAGGTTACCCATCCAGTGGAACTTAGCGCCGGTGTGATAAAGCGGCGGAATGCAGAGAAACACGTCGTCGTGCGTGATGTTGTGGTGGATGGCCTCCATCTCGGCCGCCTGCATCAGGCTCTCGTGGTTGTGCAGAATCGCCTTGGGGAAGCCCGTCGTGCCCGAGCTGAAGTAGATAGCCGCGTCATCCTCGGCGAAGAGGGGAATTTGCGGGTCGTGAGAGGAGCAGAGCGCCTCGAGCTCTCGGTAGCTCTCAGCCCACGTCGGGCAGTCATCGCCCACATAGAAGAGAAGCCGCCCAGACTGAATCGTGGGGACGATCTCCTCGACACGCCCGATGAACTCGGGGCCAAAGAACAGCACGTCCACCTCTGCCTTGTCCATGCAGTAGGCGATCTCTTCGGCCGAATAGCGGAAATTCAAGGGCACGGCCGTAGCACCCGTCTTGAGGATACCAAAGTAGATGGGTAGCCACTCGATGCAGTTGTACAGCAGGATGGCCACCTTGTCACCCTTGTGAACGCCACGCGAGAGCAGCAGATTCGCCACGCGGTTTGCCCGTTCGTCAAAGACGGACCAGGTGATCTCGCGACGATACGGCTCGTCGTCAGTGGTCTCAACCAAGTCATATTCGCGCCATGTGATGTGGCGATCCTCCGGCCGTTCGGGATTGACCTCCACGAGCGCGACCTCCATGGGATACTTCGCGGCATTGAGCCGCAACATGTCGGGAACTATCACGAATTGCCTCCTTTGGCGTGTACAAAGCCCACCTAGTATAGATGATATCGATGCTGACACGCACGACGTTCTTGACTCGTAGTCAGCAGCGACAATAGTACACGAAAGGATGTAGCACCTTTTTCAAACCATAACTGCGCGATATTGCACACAAGAATAAATACTGAAATTCCTACTTGATTGGTAGGAATTAATGTGCCATACTACCTCGCATCGTGTACGCACCCTTTGGGAGGAGATCACATGCAACGCGCTAAGCACATCGATGCCCTCATCGGCCAGACGCCACTCGTCGACCTGTCTTTTGTGGCGGATGGTCGCGCACGCATCCTCGGCAAGTACGAGGCCACTAACCCCGGTGGCTCCGTCAAGGACCGCATCGCCAAGGCCATGATCGATGCCGCAGAGCTCGATGGCACGCTCGCGCCGGGAGGCACCATCATCGAACCCACCAGCGGAAACACCGGTGTCGGTCTCGCAATGATCGCCGCCGCTCGCGGATATCGCATGATTCTCGTCATGCCCGAAACCATGTCGGTGGAGCGCCGCAAGCTCGCCGCTTCCTATGGCGCCGAGATCGTGCTCACGCCGGGTTCGCAGGGCATGAAGGGAGCGGTAGCTCGCGCCAACGAGCTTTTGGCCGACACCCCGGGTGCCATCATCGCCGGACAGTTCGTAAATCCCGCCAACCCGCAGACGCACTACGAGACGACCGGCCCCGAAATCTGGCGCGACACCGAAGGGGAGGTCGCGGCCGTCGTGGCAGGAGTCGGCACGGGCGGCACCATCTCGGGCTCGGCACGGTTCCTTAAGGAAAAGAACCCCGAGATCAAGGCCATCGCCGTTGAGCCTGCCGAGTCACAGGTGCTCGCGGGCAAGCCCTCCGGCGCACATCGTATCCAAGGCATCGGTGCCGGCTTCGTGCCCGAAACCTACGATGCTTCGGTCATCGACGAGGTGATACCCGTCGCCTCAGATGACGCCATCGCGACAAAGAAGCTTCTGGCAAAGCGCGCCGGCCTGCTCGTAGGCATTTCCTCGGGAGCCGCCATAACAGCCGCCGCCCGTCTGGCACATCGCGAGGAGTTCGCTGGCAAGACGATCGTGGCCGTGCTCCCCGATACCGGCGAGCGTTACCTCTCGATGGACCTGTAGCAACCACATGGGTGGCAGGGAACGACCCTGCCACCCTCCGCTTACCCATTCGCAACGACCGTAGGAGGCAGAGCATGACGGCGCGAGAGGCGCTCATCGAGTTCTTTGAACAAGGTTGCAAGGGCGAGGACGACTGTCGGCTCCTCGGCCTCGAAGTCGAGCACTTCGTGATGGCGGGCAACGGCACACCCATGAGCTACGAACCGACGCGTGACCTGCCAGGCGTCCGCGACTTGCTCGGCTGCCTGTCGCGTTGGTATCCCCAGGAGCAGCACAATGATCGAGGTGACCTACTCGGCCTCGAAGGCGAGGATGGTTCCATCACGCTCGAACCCGCCGCACAGCTCGAGATCAGCGCCTCCCCACAGTCTAGCATCACCGAAATCGATGCCCTTTACCAGCGCTTCCGCGAGCACGTGGATTCCTTTGCCAAGCCGTTCGGAGCGCATCTGCACAATGAGGGATACCATCCCTCAAAGCAGGCCGATGAGCTGCCGCTCATCCCCAAGAGCCGCTACGACATCATGGACCGCTACTTCAGGCACATCGGAAGCCACGGCATGCGTATGATGCGCGGCTCCGCATCCACGCAAGTCTCGATAGACTTCGCCGACGAGGCCGATGCGGTACGCAAGATGCGCGTCGCGGGAGCGCTCTCCCCCATCCTCGCGGCGATCGCCGACAACACGCGAACGTACGAGGGTAAGCCCAACCATGTGCCCATTCGTCGCCTTCAGCTCTGGCGCGAGGTGGACGACCTGCGCTGCGGTACGGTCCCGGGCCTCTTTGACGAGGGCTTCGGCTTTGGTGCCTATGCGGACTGGCTGCTCTCGACACCACCCATATACGTGAATAGACCCGA
>CACXDP010000019.1 GCA_902766445.1 uncultured Coriobacteriaceae bacterium | reverse complement strand
TGCCTCGCGCCGGCAAGTACCGCAACTACAACATCACCAAGAAGGAATGGGTTCTCAAAGGCGAGACGGTGTATTACGCAGCATGTGGCACCATAGAGGAAACGCTGCGCTACGACTTCACGCAAGAGCACAACTACTCCTATGCGAACCGATCCAGCGTCGACATAGCTCATCACATTGCAAGGTTTGTTTCTGGGATTTGGCAGATACACCCCTTCAGTGAGGGGAACACGCGCACGACAGCGGTTTGTCATCAAGTATCTTCGCACCATGGGCTATAGGGTGGATAATGAGCCGTTTAGGAATCACTCGTGGTATTTTCGCAACGCGCTTGTGCGTGCCAACTACGAAGATGTGACCAATGGAGTCGTACCAACGACGGTCTACCTCGAGCGGTTCTTCGAAAACCTGCTGTGCGGAGCATGCCATAAACTGAAGAATCGTTACCTGCATTTAGACTGGCCACAGAAGAAGGCCTCTCAAGGGGTCGCAAGCACTCTGCAAGTCACCGACCAAGTCACCGACCAAGTCACCGACCAAGTCAGGGCTCTTCTCAATGTGTTAGGCGACAGGGAGCTTTCTGCAATGGAGCTCATGAACTCGCTCGGGCTCTCACATCGACATACCTTCCGTCAAAACTACCTTAATCCAGCGCTCAAGGCCGGTTTGATTGAACGCACGATTCCCGACAAACCTACAAGCCGACTGCAAAAATACAGAAGGGCGGGACGATGAGCGCAAAAGACGTTGCGGCCACGGCGATTGAATATGATGGTAGTTCCTTGCATCGTATAAACGTCGAGTATGACGGCGAGGATGGTCAGGCGTCGTCGAGCACGTTGAGCGGCGCAGTCAATCGGACGAAGACTGTATGACTCTCTCCTGCGAAAGATGATCGAGATTAAAAAAGCGACCCCCTTCGGCACATAAAAAAAGTTCACCTCGTCTGCCTTTCTTCGCGCTATAGTTAGCAAGGGCAAACTTAGGAGCGGGAGGTCACATGGACGAGGTGTTCGTGAGCATAGAGGGCTTGTGCAAGCACTACGGCGAAGGCGAGGCAAAAGTCGAGGTTTTGCGCGATGTCAGCACGCGGATCGCCCGCGGCGAGGTCTGCGTGCTGCTCGGTCCTTCCGGCTCGGGCAAGTCCACCTTCCTCAACCTCGTGGGCGGGCTTGAGCCTGCTGACGGCGGCAGCATCAGCATTGGTGGCACGGAGCTCACGACGCTGCGCGACCGCGATCTGGTGGAGTATCGTCGCCGACAGCTGGGCTTCGTCTTTCAGTTCTACAACCTTGTGCCCGACCTCACAATACGCGAGAACATCGAGGTCTGCGAGTACCTCTCGGCGGACCCCCTTCCCTTGGACGACCTGCTGCACGGCCTCGGCCTTTGGGAACACCGCCACAAGTTTCCCAGCCAGGTCTCCGGCGGTCAGCAGCAGCGCTGCGCCATTGGTCGCGCACTGGTCAAGAACCCCGGTCTTCTGCTCTGCGACGAGCCGACAGGCGCGCTCGACTACAACACCTCCAAGGAGATTCTGGAGCTCATGGAGCGCGTCAACCAACAGTACGGTTGCACCATCGTGATCGTGACGCACAACGATGCCATACGTCACATGGCCCATCGCATTCTGCGTCTGCGCGACGGACGCCTCGTGGAGGATGTGCGCAACACCGACGTGTGGCCGGCACGCGAGCTGGAGTGGTAGCAATGCGCAATCCACTGACCAAGCGTTACCCGCGTGAGCTTCGAAACAATCTCGGCAAGTACTTGGGTCTCTTCCTCATGATGGTCTTTGCCGTGTCGTTTACGAGCGGCTTTCTGCTCGCGGCGAGCAGCATCGAGACCATCGTCGGCGACATGAAGCAGACCTATCGCATCGAAGACGGGCGCTTCTCGTGCGACTTCGAACCGGATGACGAGGCGCTCGACGCCGTGCGCAAGCTGGGCGTCACGCTCTATGAGGACTTCTGGAAGCAGGTGGACCTCGACCTCAAGGGCGGCGACGGGGCGACGGACATCACCGCGCGTGTCTACGCAAACCGTGCGATGGTGGATCTCGCCGCCTACGCCGAGGGGCGTGCTCCCAAGGCAGCGGATGAGATTGCGCTTGACCGAGTGTTTTGCGAGAACCACGGGCTTGCCGTGGGCGACTCCGTCATGGTGGGGGGCAACGAAGCCACCATCACAGGAATCATGACGCTGCCTGACTACCAGGCGCTCTTTGAGGACAATGGCTCGTTCATGTTCAACGCGATCACCTTCACGGTTGCGCAGGTGAGCAAGGAGGGCTATGACGCGTTCGGCGGCTCGGGCGAGGTCTTCAACTACGCCTATGTCTTTGAGGACGAGGGCCTCTTGGCTACGGAGCGCTCCGACGTCGAGGAGGACATGATCGACGCTCTCGCCGACAACGACGCTCAGCTCAAGGACTTCATCGATGCTGACGACAACCAGGGCATCGGCTATGCGCTCGACGACGTGCAGGGCGACCAGACCATGTGGACGGTGCTGCTCTTCATGTTGGTCGTCATCATGGCATTCGTCTTCGTCGTGCTCACGGGTACCACCATCGAGCAGGAGAGCTCGGTCATCGGAACGATGCTCGCGAGTGGGTGGCGTAAGCGCGAGCTGGTCGTGCACTACCTGCTCCCGCCCGCCGTCATTGGGCTCATCGCCTGCGCCGTGGGGCTCGCGCTTGGCGTCAACGTGCTCAGCAACCCCTTCCAGGGCCTCTACTATCACAGCTACAGCTTGCCTCCCTTCCATACGATCTGGAATCCGCGCGTCGTGGTGCTCACGACTGTCGTGCCCTACATCCTGTTGGTGGGCATCACTGGGCTGGGACTTGTGCGGAGCCTGCGTTTCACGCCGCTGCAGTTTCTGCGACACGAGGCAAGTGCGCGCCGTCGCCGCGGTCTCATGCGGTTGCCCGACGCCCTGCGCTACGCGACGCGCTTCCGGTTACGAGTGCTCATGTGCAATGCCAGCCATTTCGCGACGCTCTTTCTGGGGATTCTCTTTGCAAGTTTGCTGCTGCTCTTTGGCCTCTGCATGCTGCCTGTGGTGGACAACTACGCCCAAGCCTTGCGTCAGACCGTCGTGGCGCCCCATCAGTACGTGCTCAAGACGCCCGTCGAGCTTACGGGCTCTCGTAAGGACATCGAGCGCTATGCTGCCGCGTTGCGTTTGGCCGATGACCATGGGCGCATCGAACGCAACCAAGATGCCGTCGACGCCCTCGAGCGCCTCGAGGACAACGACGAGCTGGTGAATGCCTTGGAACGACTGCAAGACAACGACAAGCTCATGGACGCACTCGACCGCCTGGAAAAGAACGACGCGCTTATGGATGCGATCGACCGTCTGCGCAAGCGGCAGGATCTGCTCGACGCGGCTGAGCGTCTCAAGGACAACCAAAAGCTGATTGACGCAATCGACCGCCTGGAAAAACACCAGGACATCCTGGATGCGGCCGAGCGCCTAGAGAATCGGCAGGATCTGCTCGACGCGGCCGAGCGCCTGCAAGGTCAAGAGGAACTGGTCGAGGCGGCCGAGCGCTTGCAGAGTCGAGCTGATCTTGTGGCCGCCGCCGAGCGCTTGCAGGCGCGGCAGGACCTCGTCGTGGCGGCCGAGCGCCTGCAGGCTCAGCCCGAGTTGGTCGCCGCGGCCGAGCGCCTGCAGTCGAAGCAGGAACTCGTGGCGGCAGCCGAGCGCCTGCAGACGAAGCCCTCGATAGTTGCGGCAGCCCAACACGCCCAGGAGGGAACAGCCACGCCAGAGGAGCTTGCTCTCTTGGCGGGTCTTGATGCGCAGACGAAGGCCGATCTGGAACTCGTTTCGACCATGGACGAACAGACTCGGGCAGACATGGAGCTCGTTGCGACGATGGACGAGCAGACGAAAGCCGACCTGCAGATCGTTGCCGGCATAGACGACCAAACCCGTCTAGACATGGAGCTGCTCCAGACGATGGATGACCAAACCCAACGCGACATGGAACTCGTCGCTGGGATGGATGAGCAGACCCGTAGGGATATGGAACTGATTGCGAACGTCGATGACCGCACCCGTGACGACCTCGAGTTGCTTGCGAACGTGGACGACCAGACGCGCGATGACCTGGAGACGATAGGCGACGTGGATGACCAGACGCGTGATGACTTGGAACTCATCTCCGACGCGGACGAGCAGACTCGGGCTGACTTCGACCTCATCACGGACCTAGACGAGAAGACTCGTGCCGACATGGAGCTCATCACCGATGCCAAGGGCCAGACAAAGAAGGACCTCGAGCTGTTGATGGACCTCGACGACGCGACCCGTGACGACGTGGAGCTTATTCGCGACATGGACGAGGACCTCGTGGACGACCTGCGGCTTGCCAGCGAGATTGACGAGGACGCGCACGTGGTCAACACGCAGAAGAATTCGCCTGAGGTGATTGCCGCCGCCGAGAAGTATGCCTTGGGGAGTGTCGATGTTGAGCGTGCCTTCGGCGGGGAGTTCGAAACGATATCGGTCTATGGCATTGTGCCTGGCAGCGCCTATTGGACAGGCATGCCGGTGGCCGACGGCAAGGCGGTGGCGGGTCATGGCCTGGTGGAAAAGACCAAAGCCGAGGTGGGCGAGACGGTCGTCTTGCATGACGTGCGGAAAGGGCGCGACTTCGAGGTGTTTGTTGCTGACCAGACGTCAAATGCGGCCGACACCGCAATCTACCTGACGCTTGATGACTTCAACCGACTCTTCGAGAACGATGCTGACTACTTCAACGCCTATGCCAGTGCTGACGAGCTACGCCTCGACGGGCGTTATGTGGCGTCGTCAATCGTACCAGGGGATATGGATGACATCAGCACCCAGATGCGCGAGTCGATGGGAGACATCATGTACATGATGATGCTCATGGCCGTGCCCATCTACCTCGTCATCATGTACCTACTCACAAAGACGGTCATCGATCGGAGCGCGCGTTCCATAAGCTACATGAAGGTCTTTGGCTACCATTCGCGTGAGGTGGACGGGCTCTACATCCGACCCATCACGACCTTTGTCTTTGTGAGCCTCGTGGCGAGCATCCCGCTGATCATTGGCCTCATGACATTGCTGCTGACGCTTGTCTTCATGAGTTATGAGGGCAACTTCCCGATCGTGATTCCCAACGACCGGCTGGCGATGCTCGTGCTCGCCGGCATGGCGGTCTACGCGTTGATGGCGGTGCTGCACGTGCGTCGAATCCGCAGTGTTCCCCTTGCCCTCGCGCTCAAGGTGCAGGAGTGATGCGGGGACACGCTTCCGTGTGATGAAGCGCCTTATCGATTGTGTTGGACCAAAGAGAGGGGGTTTTGAGTTGTTACTACGCTGATAATACGCTATTGTGCTGCAAACTGAAGTACAATAGCATAAAATGCAGATTCTTACAGGGAGGTGTTGATATGGCTGCTACGAAAACGGCGAACATCAACGCGCGCATTGACATAGATGTAAAAACGAGGGCGGAGGCAATCCTCTCTCAGATTGGACTACCGCGCTCCGTTGCGATTGACGCGTTTTACCGTCAGATCATCATGCATGGCGGTATTCCGTTCTCGCTGACGATACCTGAACGCTCGTTGCCCGCTCGGGATGAAATGGGCGATGCAGAGTTCGACCGGATGATGTCAGTGGGGCTCGCTCAGGCGAGGGCGAATGATTCCTATGATGTGAACGAAGTCTTTGACGATTTGGAAGCTGGGCTGGGGGCGTAGTGGACGAGTATAAAGTTCGAATTACTCATCAGGCCAGAGAAAACCTACAGGATATCGAACGATACATTGAGCAGAGACTCTTATCGCCACTTGCTGCGAAGAATACGATGGAAGCAATCAAAGCCGAGATCCAGTCGTTGTCTCGCATGCCAGGCAGGGTACGCCTTACGCCGGAGCAACCGTGGCACGATCTGGGAGTGCGCAGGGATAGAGTAAAGAATTTCTACATCTATTTCTGGGTGGATGAGGAGAACATGAGGGTTCAGATAATCGGTGTCATCTATGCGCGGAGAGACCAAGCGGAGCAGCTGGAGCGGATGGGTACTTAGCCGACCAGTAGAATGCGTGACGCAACGTCGGCATCGCAAATCACTGCGCTCGATGACATGGACCCACCATGAAACAGGTCGAGTTCCTGCAAAGGACCGAGGATGACTTCGCGCCAGAGGATAATTGTTCCTTCATTGAGGTTGTCGTTATCTCGCAGCTCCCGCACGTCTGCTGCGAGGACGTACAATGGCAGATGCTCGACAATCACCTGTGTAGTGAGGAGGTGAGGCGAAATGAGCTGGATAGATGACCTCAATCTGGCGATGGGATACGTCGAGGAACGGCTTCCCGGTGAGGTGGACGTAGAAGAGGTGGCGCGCCACGCGGCATGCTCCGAGTTTCACCTGCAGCGTATGTTTCCTTACATGACGGGCATGACGCTTGCTGAGTACGTGAGGCGTCGCAGGATGTCGCTCGCGGCGACCGAGCTTGCGTCGGGCAGGCGGGTCATCGACGTGGCACTGGAGTGCGGCTATGAGAGTCCGACCTCGTTCTCGAGGGCATTCAAGACAGTTCAAGGCGCAAGTCCCTCGCAGATTCAGCGCGGCGAGGCGAAGGCCATCCAGTATCCACGCCTCACCTTCACGGTTCAGGTGAGAGGAGATGTCGCAATGGAGTACAGGATTGTCGAGAGACCGGCGTTTCGCGTGGTTGGTCACATCACGGAGGGCGACTGGGCACTAGAGGAGGCTGGCGAGAAGGCGGCTGCTTTCTGGAACGAATTGTTGGGGGATGGCGGGAGACGTATCCACGACGTGCTGGCGCTCATTGACGGAACCCAGCCGGAGGGCTTGTTTGGTTTGCTTGGCGTATGTTTCTGCGATGCCGGTTCGTACGACGGCTACCTCGTGGGCGTTGCCACATCCGCGCCGTGTCCCGAGGGCATGGCGGAGCGCATCGTGCCCGAAGCGACCTATGCCGTGTTTGACTGCGTGGGTCCTATGCCGAATGCCATACAGCGATTGCATCACCGCATTTTTGCAGAGTGGTTGCCGAGCTCTGGCTATGAGTGGGCACCGAAGTCCGACATCGAGGTCTATTCCGGCCCAAACATGACGGCAGAAGACTATCGGAGCCAGGTCTGGCTACCCATCGAGAAGGTTTCAGGAACGCGCCCGGATACCTACAGAAGGCGCAGTGTCATTTCCGCCTAAGGAAGAGTAACAAGAAGCTCGAACAGTGGCCTCTTCTAACATGTCGCAAGCAAAAATGTAAGTCAGGGTTGACTTTTAGATTAGCTACGGTTAACTTATCCAGTTGTTAGTTGTGGCTTACTCTGAAAGGTCGCCAGTATGCCCCTTACGCTCTTGCAGGCAGGA
>CACXDP010000018.1 GCA_902766445.1 uncultured Coriobacteriaceae bacterium | reverse complement strand
GTTGTTCTTACGCGCTCAGCCTCACTTCGTTCGGGAATTCGCGCTACAGAAAAACGGCCCGTCTCGCACGCATCCGGCTGACTGCAGTGTGCGCCAAGGAGAAATATGTCCGAGCTTCGCTCGGGCTAAACTCGCTTCGCTCAGGATGTCGCGCTTAGGAACAAGTCGGGCTGCAGTCGTTAGCGCCACAACGAACGAGACGGGGAAAGAGATTAGTCCTCACTTCGTTCGGCTTACATTCCTAAGGCAAAGATTATTTCGGTGATGCCGTCTATTAGGAGGGCAGCGGCAGCTACTAGCATGCCAAGGGTGGCAGATGCAAGCGGTACTAGTATCACGATGATACCAAGGATGATGCTGACAACGCCCGATGTGGTGGCGGGAATACCAAGCGGACTCCCAACCCGACGGAACGACCCGGCCTCCATGACGTCGAGCACACCCGTGATCAGGATGATGATGCCGATCAACGTCCAGACGAACCTCATCACGAAACCAGGCGCAATCCCCATTAGAAGTCCGGCAACGAACGCAATGACGCCCAGGCCAAAGTCAGCAGTGGCATCCTGGAGCGGATTGCCACGCATCACAGCTGGCACTGCAGTGATGAGGCCATATGCGACAAGCACCCAACCCATGATGCGCACGATCGTCTCCAAGGCACCTATCGGGTTGATAAGAACTTCGATGCCTAGAACGACCATCACAATGCCAGTGAGCAGGATGACGGCCTTTGAGCGTGTGAACTTTTGTGCCATGACAAACGCCCCTTCCAATCGGCGGATTAACGTTATTGACATTTTCTAACCCCTTGCCACAAAATGCGCTACTCTGTTAAGCTCACTAGCGTGGCACAACAGAAACAACACATTTGTATCCCCAAGGAGCAGCATGCCGGCGATTGTCACCCATCAACTTTTTGGCGAGGACGCCTCCGTCCTTCTTGGCGACGACACGCTCGGCAGCCAAGAGGAACTCATGGCCTTCCTGCTGGGCAACCAAGGACCCGATCCTCTTTGGGCCCGCTTCACCTGCTCGCCCCGCACTATCCAATCCTGTCGTGACCTTGCCCAGCGCATGCATGAGGGCGATGCAGCCCAGCTGCTATGCGCGCTTCGCACGTGCTCCGAGCACCGTCTGCGCAGTGCAGACTCATCCCTCGGCATGGCCTTTGCGCTCGGTTTTGCTGCGCACTACCTGCTCGATAGCATGACGCATCCGCTCATCCTCGCGCTTGCCTATAAGCTGGAAGCGGCCAATCCGGATCTACTCGGTGCACAATGCGAGCTGCACGCCCTCATCGAATCCGATATCGACACATGGATGCTCTGGCAGAAGCGACAGAAGACTATCGATGCCGCACCGGTCTCGACCATGCTCGCGAGCACCACGCACGTTGACCATATCGCGGGAACACTGGTTTCGATCGTCGCGAAAGAACTCTATGGCATCGACATAGCAGAGGGAGAATACGGCCGAGCCGTGTGCGACTACCGCCTTGCCTATCGGCTGATCGATCCACCCTCCAAGTGGCTGCGCTCTGCGCTAATCCGCCTCGAGTCGCTCGGGCGCATGCATTCGCGCATCGAAGCGCAGACACACCTTGTCTCTGCCAGCGACGAATGTGCGTCAGCAAACCTCGAGCACGAACGCTGGCGCAATCCCTTCACCGGCGAGATTTCGGTGTCGAGCTTCGCCGACTTGTTCCATGACGCAATCTTGGCTTGGCCGACCTTTTCGAAGCGACTCATAGAGGGAGACCAGCGTCGCCTCACAAACATGATTGGTGGCCTTGACTTCTACGGCAAGCCAAGCGAGACAAGCTAGCATGACCTATGCATACCTGCTGCGACCGGAACGCGAAGAAGGTCGCGCAGCCCTTGAGGTACCCAGGGTCGATACGCCTGACATGTAATAACCGTTATCGTTCGTCGCACCACGCCGCTCTTCGCGAATTCGCCGCGCCCTACGCTGGGCAGCAGTCCTTCTCTGAGCTTCGCGATTGCGCTCGTCTCGTTCGCGCACGCTGCGACGTGTGTTCGTCCCCCTCGGTGTGACCTCGCTCGCAGAACGCCGCGTCGAGCGTCTCGTGGGCCTACGACGAGTGCGCTCGCGTTCCTCAGACGAGCGATCACTTTCGCGATTTCGCGCCTGCTGACCACGGACATACCCCGACCCACGCCTGTCTTGGGAGCGACGGCGCCCACTACGCGAGGTCTCGCGTCGATCAGGTATCTCTGGGACTTCTTCCTCGTATTCGTAATCGTAATTCTGCTCGTATTCGTAATCCTGCTCGTAATCGTATTCGTGTTCGTCGTATTCATACTCGTACGCGTATTCGTCGTAGGGATTGTCCCGGCGCGGCGTCGGGATATTCCTCAAATCTCCCTCCTTCGACCTCGAACGCGATCGCGGCGAGGGCACCTCTTCCTCCTCCTCGAAGTTTGTAGGCGGATGTACCGCTCTGGTGAACTTGAGACGACGCGCTGGCCAAAAGAGCAGCACGGCCAGCAGAATCACCGACACGACGATGGTGAAGATGTCGTAGGTCCCAAGGATGTAATAACCAGCCCCAACCACTCCGGCAGCAATCAGGATCGAGAGAATCTTTCCATATGGACCTCGGTCGCGTTTGGCCGTCCAAATCGCATAGGTCAGCATAGGCGAGGCAACGGTCATTGCAGCCAGCGGGACTACCAGCGACTTCGCATAGCCCTCAAACGAGGCAGCCGTACAAATGTAGTAGCACTCGATGTAGCCCATATTGAACGGAATCGCCCACCAGATGGCCTTGAGCCTGCTGTCCACATGGATGGCAATCAAGACGTTGAGCAGAACCCAGAGTGAGAAGTGCGCGACAAATGCCCCTGCGCCTACGACGATTACGTCATAGAGCGCCGAGAGGATGCCGAACACGAGGCCAAGGGTGAGCAAGGCAAGCGCCTCCGCAATGGCAACCACGCTACCCTCCCCTCCTCGCATCCCTGTAGGCAAAACCGTAGATTCTAACGTTATCACATGGAGTGGCTTTCTACCAAAAAAGTGTAACAAGCGGGATGCATCTCTCGCCATGCGTGGATTCGAGTATCGTTGTGCAGGTCGCGTTAACGGGCTGGGAAGGGATTCACATGGCAACGGAAGAAGAGCGCAGAGCAGCGCGTGCGGGTTTGGTGTCAGCGGCGGTGCGCGTGGGACTGCCCATCGAGTTTGCTGAACTACTCGTACATGAGCTACGGACAACCCCTGCGATGCAACGCATGACGGCGTACCTTCTCAGCGTGCGCCCCACCCACATGGAGGACATCGCCGACGAGATGCTTGCCATCATGGAGCAGCGCGACCGCTGGTTTGAACAGAAGCGCAGCGAGGAGGCAAATGCCACCATCACTGCATTCTACAACCGACCAGACCGACCTGATGAGGACAACTAATCAGGCGGTACACGCCTATTGCGGCAGTTCGCCTGACTCGAGAATCTGTCCCAAGGCGTCCTCATCGAGCACGGGGATGCCAAGCTGTTCGGCTTTGGTAAGCTTGCTACCAGCCGCCTTGCCCGCTACCACGTAGCTCGTACGCTTGGAGACCGATCCCGTGACCTTGGCGCCAAGTGCCTTGAGTGCATCTCCCGCCGCCTTGCGCGTGAACTGCTCGAGGGAGCCCGTGAGCACGAAAGTAAGTCCGGCAAGGGGCTGCGGCGCATCGTCGGGCACGCCCCGCTCCTCCGTAAGGACGACACCCGCCTTGCGCAGACGCTCGATCACCTCTGCGTTCTGTGGCGTGGCAAGAAACTCGACCACGCTTGCGGCAATCTTTGGCCCGATGCCCTCAACCTCGGCAATGGCTTCTTCGTCGGCTGCGACCAAGGCCTCCATCGAGCCGAAATGCTGTGCAAGCACCTGTCCAACGTTGGCCCCTACGTGCCTGATGCCGAGACCAAAGAGCGCGCGACCAAGACCACGCCGCTTTGACTCCTCCACCTGGGCTATAACCTTGCGGGCCACGACCTTGCCGACAACGATGTCGTTACCGGCTTTGTTGATGCGACCGGTAGAGACGGATGCGAGCACGCCCTCATCGAGTTTGTCGTAGAAGTCAGCCACGTCAGTCAAGATGCCTTGCTCGACCATACGCTTCACGAGCTCGGTCCCCAGGCCATCGATATCCATGGCAGGGCGGCTCCCCCAGTGTATGAGGCGCTCAACCGCCTGCGCGGGACACTCGAGCGAGATGCAGCGGTAGGCGACTTCGCCCTCCTCGCGCACCACGGGGCTACCACAGGCCGGACACAGCTCGGGCATGTCATACTCGGGACGCGCCTCGTGCTCTTGCGCCTGCTCGCCCTCAAGCACCGGCCCCACGACCTCGGGGATGACATCTCCTGCCTTGTGGACGACGATCGTATCACCCACGCGGACGTCCTTGCGACGAATCTCGTCGATGTTGTGCAAAGTGGCACGCGCGATGGTGGAACCCGCGACGCTCACGGGGTCGAACTCAGCGACGGGCGTGAGCACGCCTGTGCGACCCACCTGAATGCGAATCTCACGCAGCACGGTGCGCTTCTCTTCGGGCGGGAACTTGAAGGCGATGGCCCAACGCGGGGCACGCGCCGTGAAGCCAAGCGCCTGCTGTTGCGCAAACGAGTCAAGCTTGACCACCACGCCGTCAATATCGTAGTCAAGCTCGTCACGCAGGGAGAGCGCATGTTCGCAGAAGGCATGCACCTCAGCGGCACTAGTGCAGCGCGCGACATTCTCGTTGACCGCGAAACCGCAGTCGGAGAGCCATTCAAGGAACTCATGCTGACTGCTCACGGCAAGCGATCCCTCGTCCGCCACGGCATATATAAAGGTAGCGAGGTCGCGCGAGGCCGTGACCCTGGAGTCCTTCTGGCGCAGTGATCCTGCGGCGGCATTGCGCGGGTTTGCGAAGGGGGCGCGTCCCGCCGAGTCATTGTCCTCGTTAAGACGCACGAAACTGTGTCGCGGCATGTAGACCTCACCGCGCACCTCCACGGACTGTCCGAAGCCACCATCTGCGATGCGCGCCATGCCCACCGGAGCCAAGGTGCGAGGAACATCGGCAATGGTGAGAACGTTTGCCGTCACCAGTTCGCCCGTCGTCCCGTCACCGCGCGTTGCCGCCCGAACGAGCTGTCCGTCCACGTAGGTGAGCGCCACGCCAAGACCGTCAATCTTGAGCTCGCAGGTGTAGGCAAGAGGTTCGGCCGCTGCAGGACCGCCAAGCTGGGCCAGCGCCTCTTCCGTGCGCTCGAGCCACTCGTCGAGTTCGTCCAAGTCCATCGCATCGTCCATAGAATACATACGTCGCGCGTGTCGAACAGCCTCGAACTGCTCTCCCACGTAGCCGCCGATGCGCTGCGTATAGCTCTCGGGACTGCGCAGCTCGGGATGCTCCTCTTCCAAGTGGATGAGCTCCTGGAGCAACCGATCGAATTCAGCGTCGGTCATCTCGGGAGCATCGAGCGCATAGTATTGGTAGGCCGCATGCGAGAGCTTCGCATTGAGTTCGGCAGCGCGCTCGGCAGGCGTCGGGACGCTTTCGATTGCAGTCGCGCCCTCCCCCAGCGGTACGTCTTCGCCAAAGAGCGAGGTCTGCAGAGGCTGATCGTTGCTGGTCACTGGCATGGGCGTACCTTTCGGTCGTGGATACGGCCTACGATTGTACACCGAACGGCGTCGATGACTAAGAGACGAGCGCGGGCAGCAACGTCGTCCCCACGCCCAAGCCAACGGGCCTATCGCGCCGCCCCACCGCACACCCCTCCGTCGCGCCTGGTCCAAATCGAGTGCGTGGTTCTTGTCATCGAAGAAGCCCCGAGTGCGTGATTGGACCGTCGAATCACGCACTCGGGGCCTTGAGGATGACAGAAACCACGCACTCGATTCCCAATCACGCACTCGGCCACCTCGCGATGACAAGAACCACGCACTCGATTTGTAATCACGCACTCGATTTCGTGGCGAGCGGGACAACTCACGAGACCATCTCATCGCTGCCACGGCCTAAAGACCTGAAAGAGCGCCTCTTGTCTCTCGGCAAAGGCGGAACTTGCTGCTAGCCTCGCGAAGCGCCGCTTCACGCCCCCATCCCCATACTGTTCAAGCGCCGTGACCACGCGTGACGCGCTCGCCATGAAGTCCCTCCTAGTTCGCACGTCTTCATACCAAAACCCAAACTCCCTTATGCCAAGCGTCGCATAGTCCAACGAACGCACGTGATCGATGCGCGGGTTGGCACCCTCGTTGTGAATACTCCCCAGGTACTCGATGACGGCCTTTTGGCCGGGAAGCGTGAAGTCGGGTGTGATCTGGCGGTATCCGATGGACTGACGCTCATCATCATTCAGGTCAAGCGGTTTGTTCGCATCGAACGCACCAAGTCCAAGCCCTCCATACGAGTCGGGAAAGAACAGCGCGGGTCCCATGCACGACTCTTGGGGTGACCCCGACAGGTCGTAGACCATGTCCGTAGCCACACGCGCCAACGCGATACCCCTCTCGCCTCCCACTTCGGCAAACGCCTCCCGAAGCTCTCGTGCACATGTCAAAGGATTGATGCCGTACGCGACTTCGCCCATATGAGGTTCGAATGGGTCATGCGAATATGTGCCGCACAGCTCCAGGCACAGCTTGAGTAACATGAGGACAGACCTGTACATGGGCATCGCACGCCCATCGCTTCGCTTGCAAAGACGCGCCGCCATGCCCAAGACGACGTTGGGCGGACTCAGCACATAGACCCGAGATTCATCTGCGAGCAAGGGACTGGGACATTGGGGGTTTGCAGAGACCAGCTGCCAAAACGGACTCCTGCCGCGTAAGGCGGTGGACACATGACAAGTCACGTCCTTTGACTGGATGCGGCTAGACGCCGTAGGAACCAGTAGCCCGAGCCGAGTGCGCTCTGGTATGCCGAGGTAGCAAAGCAGAGGTGAGATGCCCAGCTTCCATAAGTTGAAGTATCCGACACGCGGAGCGATCGGACGCATGTGGGGCGAGGGGACCAACGCCAAGCCAGCCACGCCATGCGCCACCGCACGAAGCAGCGTCAGAGAGTTTTTGTCATCCAAGAATACGTCCATACACACGAGCGTAGGCTCTTCGCCACACCAGAGGGATGAGCTTCTTCGATAAGCGCGCAGCAAGTGAACGCATATTTAGCACGAAGTGAGCCGATTATCGCGTTTTCGCAGGTAAATAACCTAGGCGTTTTGGCGTCAAAGCTAACGCGGCAGTGGTCGGAGGGTGAGCCCTTGGCCGTGAGACGCCGCGAACGGTCATATTTGAGCGACGAACGGCTTGTTTTGGCACCTGTTGCCGATGGTTGCGATTCTTGTATACAGGGACTTTCCAAAGTCTCCTATTTGTCACGGCTTGCCAAACGTGCAGTTCTCAACAATGGGGTGTGGCTGGAGCAGCCCCGCCGCGATAGGGTGGCCGAGTGCGTGATTGGGAATCGAGTGCGTGGTTTCTGTCATCGCGAGGTGGCCGAGTGCGTGATTCGATGGTCCAATCACGCACTCGGGGCTTCTTCGATGACAAGAATCACGCACTCGATTGGAAATCACGCACTCGATCTTGCGTGCCACACAGCTACGCCTTGGAGACTATGACGCGGTAGGGATGTCCCTTGATTAGGTCCCCCATCCCAAAAGTCGGCAGATATGCGCTACATATCGACATTTACGGCAACGCATGACACGAGGGGAATATGATAGGTACAATGACAGGGCACATTGACGTAAAGGCGATTACGGAGAGGAGCACACGTGGCGACTATCGTCATCTTTGACGACGACCCGACGAGCTTGGCCCACCTGTCGAACCTCATCGATTCCCATGCACCGACAGACGAGCATCGCACCGTACTGAAGGTGACAAGCCTCTCCGAGCTTGAACATATTCTCTCTGACGGGACGCGCGTGGACATCCTCGTCGCCGACATCGTCATGGGCAAAGGCCAACCATCCGGCATCGACGTAGTACAGGCTCTCTTTCCTCCGTCGAGCGGAACACAAGTCATCTATGTAAGCGGCTTTCTCGAGCAGGCTACCGAGACGTATCGCACTAGCCACGTGTACTTCTTGCTCAAGCCTGTCGATCCCGAGAAGCTCACCGACGCGCTCCGTCGCGCTTATAACGCAATTCCGCAGGCAGGACCCTCCATGCTACGCATCAAGTGCGGGCACAAAGAGCGTCTC
>CACXDP010000017.1 GCA_902766445.1 uncultured Coriobacteriaceae bacterium | reverse complement strand
CGCAACTCTTCAAAGAGCCGCTCGAGCACCACGTGATTGATGTCAGTCCCCAGATGGCGCACCGAAGCATCCAGCAATTTGAGTTTGTGCTGCATGCAAAGCGTCTTGATGGAGGAGTCAGCCGTGGAGTACAGCCTCGTGCCTTCGCCCCCATGAGCAAGGTTTATCTCATCGACGTAGCGCATGAGGCTCAGTGCCTCGTCCTTGCCAAGGTACTCGTGCAGCGTTCCTCCGAAGTCATTGGTGATGTTGTACTTCCCGTCGCTGAAGGCTCCCGCCCCGCCAAAGCCGCTCATGATGGAGCAGCTCTTGCAGTTGATGCAGGTCTTTACGCGCTTGCCGTCTATCGGGCACCGACGCTTATCCAATTCGTTGCCCGCCTCAAAGACCGCCACGCGCAGCTCAGGCGCAAGCTTACACAGCTCATACGCGGCATAGATGCCACCCGGTCCCGCACCGATGATGATCACGTCGTAGTCCATGGCAATCCCTTCGCGTCGGCAACTTCTTGTGAACGGGAACTGAGTGAGTCCGCTCCCTAGTCAACCATCACAATCGAGCTGATGACTGGCTGATTCTCGGACTTTACCGTTCCGTTCCCGTCCTCCACGGGCACCTCGGCAAGTTTGTCGACCACGTCCATGCCCTTGGTCACCTTGCCGAAGGCAGCGTACTCCCCGTCCAAGCTGCTCGTGTCCTTGTGCATGATGAAGAACTGCGAGCTGCCGGAGTTGGGATCGCCAGACCTGGCCATGGAAATGACGCCACGCTTGTGCTGAATCGCGTTCACCACACCGTTGCTCGAGAACTCGCCCTTGATCTGCACGTCGGACCCACCCGTGCCGTCTCCATTTGGGTCGCCACCCTGAACCATAAAGTCCTTGATGATGCGGTGGAACGTGAGACCGTCATAGAACTTCTCGTTGACGAGGTGGGCAAAGTTGCTCACCGTGATAGGTGCATTCGACGCGTTGAGCTCGACCTCAATCGTGCCGTAATCCTTGACCTCGATGGTGGCGTGATGCTTGCCCGTGCTGTAGCCCTCGTCGTAGGGAGTTACGAGTACCCCGTCCTCAATCTTTCCGGCATCCGCAACGGTAGCGTCAGGCTCGGCTTCGACGCTCGCGGCTTCTGTCTCACCGCCGCCCGATCCGCAGGCCGCCAACGACAGTGACGCGAGCCCTGCAAGCCCCAAGAATGAACGACGACTCATTGTGTGCATGACATGTCTCCAATCGACGTTGTTGCGTCCAACCATAGTAGCGCTTTTGGGATGGTACTGGGGGGACAGTCCCCTGGGTACCCCCATCGTTAGGTGCTCTTGGCGAGGTTGTATGCACGGAAGCGATTGATGGCTTCGTGGTAGCGAGTAAGCTGCGTCTCGTCCCAAGCCCCCATGTCGTCGGAGGTAAGCATCACGCCGCCGCTGCTCGTGTCGGTAACGAACATCTCAACGCGCTGCGAGGCCGTGAACGTCACACCCTCCTCGCGCAGAATCAGCACGTCGGGATCGCAACGAAACACTCGCCCATCCAAATGCGCCCTCCCCCGAGCGTTCGCCAGCGAAAGCCTCGTGCTCACGCGCTCGCGGTGCAAGAGACGCCTCTGGGGCATGTCATCCCAGTCCAGCCCAACGTCCTGCCCCACGCGGCAGTACTCGCACTTGCCAAACGCCGAGGTGAGCGGCACGCCACAGAGCAGCAGTCTCGTTCCTTCCGGCACACTTTCACGCAAAAGATCGACGCCCCGTGCCATGAGCTCACCACGGTTTAGTCCATCATGTGGCTCCAAGCAGGCGGCGTAGAGGAAGTCAAGCTTGAGCAGCTTAAAGCCCCATTCTTCCGTGACGGTGCGAAGCACCTGTCGCACGTGCGCCCGCACCTCTTCGTTGCAGATGTCCAGCGCGAATGCACCGCTCCAGTTGCTCCCCGCGACCACCAAGTCACCGCGTTCGTTGCGCAGTAGCCACTCCGGGTGCTCATCATACAAGCGAGAATCGCGCTCGCACATGTAGGGTGCCAACCACAGCCCCGGCACGAGCCTGGATTCCTTTGCCGCCCGGGCAAGTACGGCGGGACCACCTGGAAAACGATCGCGATCGTATTCGAGCCAATCGCCCACCTTGGCAAAGCCGTCATCCACCTGAAACACCGGATCCAGCCCGTCGAGGTTCGCCCCGGCCAAAACCTCCGCCGCGCCTCCGAGGTCCGCCAGGAGCGTCGCCTCGTCAATGTCTGCGTAATGGCGATACCAGCTGCAATAGCCAACCACAGGTCTCGCGGGCATAGGATGTATGCCTGCAAGCGCCACCCAGCGATTAACCGCATCCTCCAACGACCCGCCTGTCACTGCAAGCGCAATCAGCTCACGTTCCCTTCCCGCTGGCAGCACGCACGCCGGAGGCTCCTTGTCAAAGGTCAGCGTCCCCGCCTCCAGGTCCTCGCGAATGAGCGTGAAGCCAGAGTTTTCATCAAGCGAGCCAAAGAGCAGCACCTCATCACCCTGTCGCAGATAGCCATAGCCAAAACCGTGCTGGTGCCCCGGCCGCGGGTCTTCTTTCACAAAGCGATAGTCACCACTCGAGTCAAGCGCGTATTTCTCCACAACCGAACCCGGCACACGCGTCAGCCCCCACATTCGTCCATCCACGGGTCGTTCCACGCTGTCGGTCCACGAGTTGTATCCGTTGAGGTAGATTGCGTCGGCATCGGCAAGCGCTACGCTCATGGTGGTCACAACCTCATCGATGATGACCGGCACCTCGGGGCACACCGCCACGCGACGAACCTCATCGTTGCCGCGCACGATGACGCCCAACTCGCGAGCATCGTTGCCACCTGTCGCAGCACCGTTGCCCGCGATGACAACCTGGCGCCGCCGCTCGATGCCCGGCACATGGTAGGCGATGCGAACGATAGGACCTAGCGACATGGTTTACTCCTCTCCGCCCGACCTCGGGCCTCCGATCAGACCGAGCACCCTCATCTCACGATAGCGCATAAAAACAACGCCTCCCAGCAAGCAGAATGCCGTTGCCACCATCGCCGTCACACGGTAGCCAAAGCCGCCTGAGCCCAGAGTGGCAATCGATGAAAAGAGTATCATCGCAATCGACTGCCCCAGCGTCATCGAGAAGGTGCGTGCCGCATAAAACATGCCCTCGCGGTTCTCGCCCGACTCAATCGCGTCACACTCGGCGATGTCTGCCAGCACCGCCTGCGGCAGGATGCCCAGTATGGCCATGGGGATGGCTGCGAGCACGGCAATGAGGCCGCCCCACGCAATCGGCGGTATGCCGAACTGCCCGCATATGCTCGTCGTGGCGAAGGCTACGCAAAAGAAGAAGAACGCAAAGGTCACGAGCTTCTTTTTGCCAAGTCGCTTCGCCATCATGTTGACCGGAGCGTAAAACACGAGACTGATGACGGTCATCCCCGCAAAGAGCACGAAGTTCATGGAGCTATCGAGACCCATGAGGCTCGTCACATAGAATGGCAGACCAGTCTGAAACATCGTGAGACCAATCCAGTAGAGGATGTCCGAAATCTCAAACACCTGGAACTCTTTGTTTTTGAAGGTCTTGATCACGGAGGCGCCCATCGGTGTGGTGGAGGGCTCCGTCTCGGCGTAGGTATTCTCATCTATGGTAAAGGCAGGCAACAGCATGCAGGCAATGGCAATGACGGCCAGAATTGCGATTGTCACACGGTAGGCGTTCGCGATGCCGAGTGCCCCCTGCATGAAGCCCGCGATGGTCGGCACGAGGTAGGCAACCGCCGTGCCGACGAAGAAGGTCACCGAGATATAGGTCGAGAGATTCACACGCAGCTCTTGCGTGCGTCCCAACTCAGGAATGAGCGCATTGAACGGCGTGCAATACAGCGACAGACTCACGTAAAACGCCACAAGGCACACGAAGAGCGCGATGTCATTGAAGAGCTCGCCACCGAGTCCTGGCACCGTAAAGACCACCACCGTCATGACACCAAACGGTATGGCAAACCACCGCATGAAGGGGATGCGTCGGCCCAGCGGATGCGTAAGCGAGTCGGACTTGCTCGCGATGAAGGGGTCGATGAAACCATCCACCAGGCGGCAGAACGCCGTAATCAGACCAATGACGGTCATACCCACAAACACGATTCCCTGCGTGATGAAGAGCGGCATACCAGCAGCAATGGTCTCCTCACTCGGCATGTAGAAGTACAGTAGCCAGTTGGACACGATACCCGAGAGCATTGACCAACCCAACTGTCCGATGGCGAAGTTTCGTAGCACACGCCCATCCGCGAGCCTCTTTTCTGACATGTCGCCCCTTTCATAACTTATACTGAGGTTATGCTGGTTATTATGACACAGAACGGAGGGGGCATGGAAACCGCGACCGAGCGCGCACGCATCATCTTTGGGAACGATGTGGGTGATAAGGCCTACGCAGACGCCTGCAAGACGAAGGAGAAGTTCGCGAAGAAGTTCGGCGACGACCAGAGCCGCTGTCACCACCTCGTTAGCCGCGACGTTCCCGTGATTGGCGAGCGACTGGGCGTACGTGGCCTTGCCCTTGCTCAAAGCGACGACGCTCTCGCGTTCCCCGATGACGAGTCACCTCTCATCGTTGGCAACATCCGCATGGGCTTCGGCCACTACCGCATCTCCATGGCCATTGCGAGCGCGGCTCATGCCTTGGGCCTCACCCCCTATTGGTTTGACCTTGCCTCCTTCGAAGGCACCACAGCCTCACAGGTCATCGCTTACCAGAACGAGCTGTACTCCTTGGGCTCTCGCCTCTCGCAACGCATCGCAGCCTTTGACCGGCTGTATTGGGAGCCGCTCAACTCCGAGGGCTTCCGTCAGCTGACGTACAACGCAAGTGACCAGAAAACCATGGAGCTCGCCGTGCCCCTCTTTGCCGACCTGCCACGCGACATACCCTACGTGGCAACGCATGTCTGGCCAGCACAGGCGGCCGTACACGCCGGCCTCACGCATGTGGTCAACGCGATTCCCGACAACTGGCCCATGGCGCTGCATCTGGCAGAGGGTTCCATCCACACCGTACAGACGCCCTCTGCTTTTCTCGGCTACCACCAGCTGCGCGGCATGGACAAGAAGCGCCAGCTCAAGCCCATGCCACTCGACGCCATCCGCCAATGCGGTCACTACGTGGACCACGAGCTCGTGGCAAACATCGAATCCGACTGCGCGTCTCGGCGCAAGCGACTGCTCGGCGGCAAGCCCGTTCGCTGGCTCATCTCGGTCGGAGGAGCCGGGGCGCAGCAGGACCTCTTTGCCGCCATCATATCGTACCTCTTGCCGTACGTGGCCACTGACCAGGCGACGCTGCTCGTCAACGTGGGCGATCACAAGGACGTCTGGGAGGCGCTTGAGCGCCACGTAGAAGGCCTTGCCGATGTCGCCAAACGACATTTCGGCAACTTCGAAGAGGTGGCACAGCTTGCCGACGAGGCGCTTGACGGGGAGCTGACGGGCGTGCATGCGTTCTGCGACGATGATATCTTCGCGGCGGTATACTCTTCGAACCTGCTCATGCGCTGCAGCGACGTGCTCGTGACCAAGCCAAGCGAATTCTCG
>CACXDP010000016.1 GCA_902766445.1 uncultured Coriobacteriaceae bacterium | reverse complement strand
CGCCATGACCAACTCCGTCACCTTCCAAGACCAGCAGTTCATCCCCGTGGGCACGAGCGTAGGGCTCACCGAGCTCGACGGCGAGCAGCTCATCCGCGTGGTCAAGCCCGAAGAGAACACCGAGCCCGACGTGCCCACCTACGCGCGCCTCTTAGGCTCCGACTTCCACGACGGCACCATCGAGGTCGACGTGCGCGCCCGCCTCATGCACTGGGCTGACGTCGACTGCCGCGGTTTCATCGGCATCGTCTTCCGCGCGAGCGAAGACAGCGACCGCTTCGAGAGCTTCTACGTGCGCCCGCGCAACGGCCGCAGCTGCACCGAGCCCCAGCGCCGCATCCACACGATGCAGTACTTCTCGTACCCCGGCTACACCTTCGCCTACTTCCGCGAGCGGGGCATCTCCGACTACGAGGCCAAGGCCGACATCGAGATGGACGAGTGGATCCACATAAGGGCCGAGGTCGCCGGCACAAGCGCCAGGTTCTACGTGGACGACATGGACACCCCGGCGCTCGTGGTGGACGAGATGTTCGGGGGTGCCAACCTGCGCGGCGGTGTGGGCCTCTACGTGGACAACGGCACGCAGGGCTACTTCAGAAACCTCAAGGTGATCTGCGCGGACTGATTCCGATCCGACAATCAGAACCACCCCATCAAGGGCCTTGTTGCCCTTGCGTGCAAGTCCCGACGCAACGACGGGCATCGGGCCATCGCATCAACTGAACGCCCCAGCACGCACCTTGGCACCCACTATCTGCTCGAGGGCGCAGGAAGAACTCGTGGCTTCGGACGTTCAGCCTGAATAAACCATTGTCTTCAGAGTTTGATAATAGGAACACTCTTCAGGTACCCACAAACATTCGCATCAACCCGTGTTAGCATTGGATGCAGTCAATATCCTGCGGATGGTGGTTCGCGATACAAAACACCCCCTCTCGAAAGGAGCATTCCATGCGTTGGACTCGTTTTGTATCACTCTCCCTCGCGCTCTCACTTACCCTCGTCGCCTGCGGGCAGCCAGTCTCCCAAACCGACTCGACCACCGACAATGCCGCGCAAGAACAACCTGCCAGCACTTCCACCAGCGCGACCGATGCCGCACCAGCAGCACCCGAGCAATCGGCAGACTCGGAGAGCGAGTCTTCCGCTACGGAGCAAACCGCTGCAAATCCGCTAGGCACCGTCGCAAACACCATCGCCGACGACGAGGACGCCCTGGTGGCCACCTACGCCAATCGCTTTACTCAGGAGACGTTCGAGGATGCCGATACCGGCCTCGCGGTGACCTATAACCTCTTCCTTCCGGCGAACTACGACGCCTCGCAGAGCTACCCCATGGTGGTCTTCATCGCTGACTCAAGCTGCGCGAAGGGCGACCCCGTCCGGTCACTGACACAAGGACTTGGCGCACTCGTATGGGCAAGCGACGAATGGCGGTCGGCGAACCCCACCATCGTTTGCGTGCCAACCTATTCCGAGACGATTCTGGATGACCATAGCGGATACACCACGACCGAGTATGTCGAGCTCACGAAGCGACTCATCGACTCGGTGGCGAGCACCTATGCCGTCGATGCCTCACGCATCTATGGCACCGGCCAATCAATGGGCTGCATGACGCATCTTATCCTGGCATCAGAGTATCCCGACCTCTATGCTGCCTGCATGTTCGTAGACGGTCAATGGGACGTTTCCACACTCGCCAACCTCGAAGGACAGAGCTTTGTATACTTCGCCGCCGAGGATGACGAACGAGCCTCGCAGGGGCTTTCTCAGGTACGCGCCATGTTTGATGCGGACGAGGCTCCGTACGCCGCCGCCCAATGGGATGGCACCTGGAGTCCCGACGAGCTCTCGACGGCTGCCAGCGAACTCTTTGGCCAGAACCAAAGCGCAAACTTCGTGACCTGGGCAACGGGCACCATCGACGCAGGTTCGAGTGGGGGCATGGGCAACGCCTCCTATCACATGGCCTCCTTCGACTATGCCTACCGCTGCATCGCTGTCATGGAGTGGCTCTTCCAGCAATAGGAGCACAGAATGAATCCTGCTGGTCCTGTACTTGTCTAAGTAGAAGTCGACACTGCCCCTCGCCTTTACCCTGGCGGCAATCACATAGGGCCCCAGAATCGAGTGCGTGGTTCTTGTCATCGGCAATGCCCCGAGTGCGTGATTCGACGCCCAAATCACGCACTCGGGGTTTTAGGATGACGTAGACAACGCACTCGATTCGCGACCGCGCGAAGCCGATCAAAATAGGCGTGAGAAGGACCATGGGGCCTATCCCGTCGCCAGCCCCATGAACTCGTCGATCGCCTTCAGCACTGGCGCGGCATACCGCTCGCCGCCAAAAAGCCACTGCTCATGCTGCATGTCAAACTCCCGGATGTCCGGGTCCCGAAAGTGCTTCTTGTAGCGCCTCAGGTACTTCTCGCCCATCTTGCTCGCGTAGATGAAATGGACCCTCGTGCCCTCCACGTGGATGTCGTCCTCGAGCCAGGTGAGCAGGTCGGTGTAATACTCGTTCCTGATGGACTCCGGGCTGAATCTTGCAAAGCACCCCATGAATCGATCCGCCGTCTCATCGCTCATCTCGAAGAGACCCTTGAGCTTCTCCTTGGTCTTTGCCTGCTTCTCTTCGCTGCCGGCAAACGAGGTCAAGAGCGGAACGACGAGCTTCGATTGCAGCCAAGCGCTGAGTCTGCCGCTCTGATCGAGGTCCGGGCTTCCGAAGATGCCGTGATCGAGGTGGACATTCTCTCGCTGTATCAGCTGTCCCACGAAGCTGCTCCCCAAAGAGGATCCGATCGCGCCGTCCAAGCAACCGCCATGCCTATCCGCAACATACTCCTCGATCTTTTCCGTCACGGTAATCATGTCCGAAAAGACCGTTTCGCTACCGTCGAATCCGTCGTAGTTAACGCAGACGAGGTGATACTTCTCAGCCAACCGATCCAACACCGTCGCGAAGTTTGTCTGATAGTCGCATGCCGTGCCAGGCAAAAGCATCAGGGTCTTGCCGCTTTCCAGTCCCATTTCTGCGAATTCCATCTTGCGCCTCCCACGCCATACGTCCCAAGCCGCTTCGCTCCTCCGCTCTGCGCACTATGTTAGCTTACTCTAACACTTTCGGAATCTTGAGACGAGATTTGTGGAGTCGTCTCGATGTGGCAGCATCCGGCCTTGAGCGCGGCGAGCGACGCCTCCAGCACACCACACGCGGCCGACTCGTTGACATGATCTACACTCATTCTACGGCGCCTTCAACCTTCCTCCAGCTCAGGGCAGATGTCGATTGCTGACCTTCACGAAGGGACATAGATTCATATAGAGACATGCTCGCCGTCATAGTTGAAGTAGAGGATAAGCAGTCTGGGAACGCACTCTCTTTTTCAAGACGGGCAATCTCCTAGAAGAGCCTCCACGTCTTGCCGCATCGGCGGATGCCAACGATGACCTCCACGCGGTTGCCCCGAGCCGGACAAACTCCCCCCTTGTCCCTTTGTTATAATTGAACGGGACAAACTCCCCCGTCCCCCTTGTCCTCCAGGAGAGACGATGCCCCTCGACGAAATCACGAGCTCCGCACTCAGCCCGCGTTGCATGCGCTGCATGCTCGACAAATACCTCGACTCGTGCCCAGCAAACACTCCGTGGCGCACGCGTAGCGACTACATGCGCCAAGTTCTTCGCACGGTTGCAGAAGGGTCGGAATCGCTGACGGCGCCAGAAATCGGTCACGAACTGAGATTGATCCTGCGCGACATGTTCGGCATCGAGCGTGACTTCACTCAAATCAAGCAGCACTTCAACGAACTCGTGCTTGGTCTCGAGCCGCAGCTCACAGAGCGTATGGCGTCAAGCGACGACCCACTCGACCTCGCCATACGCTGTTCCCTTGCGGGCAACTTCATTGACTTTGGCCCCACCGGCGATGTGGACGAGACAAAGCTGTTGCAACTCGTGGAAGACTCGGCGCATATGGAGCTCGATGCGGACGCCATGGACGACCTCAAGGCGCGCATCGCACGCGCTCGTAGCATCGCTTTTCTCACGGACAACTGCGGTGAGGTGGTCTTGGATAAGCTGCTGATGCGCGAGATTGCCCGCGTAAACCCCGAAGCACAGATCACGGCCATAGTGCGCGGCGCGGAGACGTCCAACGACGCGACCATGGTGGATGCGCGGCAGATAGGTTTGGAAGCTGTCTCACGCGTCATTCACAACGGGAGCGACGTGGCGGGCACATGCCCCGCGCGCATAAACGAGCAGACGAAGGCCGCACTTCGGCAGTCCGATCTCGTGATATCCAAGGGACTCGCAAACTACGAGACCCTCTCTGGCAGGGGCAAGAACACGTACTTTCTCTTCTTGTGCAAATGCGCGCTCTACGTCGAGATCTTTGATGTACCCCTCTACACGGGGATGGTCTTGCGCGGAGCATAGCCCGCTATGCGTCCTATGCCTCCATTCGCTCGATACGACAGGCGTGTTCCTTGGTGACTGGGTCATACGTCACACCCACGAGCAATACCTCGCCCGCAAGGCCCTCTACGCCATGGGCGTAGCGGCGCTCGCGTATCTGCGACAGTGCCGTGTCGGCGTCTGCACCACGCGCCTTGAGCTCCACCACCATCGCAGGACCATCGCTGCCACAGCGCGGCAGAAAGACGAGGTCGGCAAAGCCCTTGCCAGCCGGCATCTCGCGTACCATCACGTGCGAGCGTCGAGCGGTATAGAACGCAAGCGACAGCGCGCAAGCCAGGCTGTTCTCGTCATTGTAACGCAGGATGGAGGCCGCATCCTCGTGGGCGACGGCCACCAGTTCGGCTACGGTATCCTCGTCTCCAACCTTTATCGCAGCGAGCAACTGGTCCGATGCAGAGAGCGCCCGAGCGACCTCTGTCCAACCATCGCTCCTTAGGATGGAGGCATACTGTTCCATCACCTCAAGGTTGGGTACGCGAACCGTGCGGCTCTCGCGGTCGTAGGTGAGG
>CACXDP010000015.1 GCA_902766445.1 uncultured Coriobacteriaceae bacterium | reverse complement strand
TTTCATGCGGTAGGGGCGAGCGCGAATGAAACCGATTGTGGGCATATCCCCTCTGTATGATGCGGAGAAGCGCGGTCTCTGGATGCGACCGGGCTACTTGGACGTGCTCTACGCCTGTGGGGCGATTCCGCTGGTATTGCCGTTTGACTTTGACGCCGTGGACGTTGAGCAGGTCCTCTCGATTTGCGACGGCCTCGTTCTCGCGGGCGGTCCTGACATCGATCCGCGCTGGTATCGAGAAGAGACGCTGCCCGAATGTGGCGAGATTCAGGCCATCCGCGACGAGCTTGAGTTCCGTCTGCTCGAGAAGGCCCTAGACGAGAACATGCCGGTGCTGGGAATTTGCCGTGGGTCGCAGGTTCTCAACGTGTTCTGCGGCGGTACGCTCTATCAGGATTTGGCGACGCAACTGCCAGAGACTATCAATCATGCCATGGAGCCACCGTTCGAGGTGCCCTGCCATAGGGTGGTGTTGGAGGAGGGCGAGCCGCTTCAGGTGCTGCTAGGCATCGACGAGCTGCCGGTCAACAGCATCCATCACCAGGCGGTCAAAGACGTGGCACCGACGCTCGTGCCGCTCGCCCGTTCGCTTGATGGCGTCATCGAAGGTGTGTGGATGCCGGGGATGCGTTTCGTCTGGGGCGTGCAGTGGCATCCAGAGTGGATTTGGGACGTTGATCCGAGACAGCGTCAAATCGTCCAAGCTTTCGTGGATGCCTGCAAGGTCCGCTGAGCAATATTGCGTTTGTCTTTGTTGATAATTTGTCGTACCTTAGTTTCGGAGAACGACGATGGGAGGACAACATGCAATTCAAGCCCGCAAAGAAACTCGGTTTTGGTCTCATGCGTATGCCGAGGATCGATCCAAACGATGCGGCTGCCGTGGACGTAGAGCAGGTCAAGCAAATGGTGGATCTCTTTATGGAGTGGGGCTTCACCTACTTTGACACAGCATGGATGTATAACGGCTTCGCGAGTGAGCCTACGGCTAAGGAGGCGCTCACCAGCCGCTATCCGCGCGAGAGCTTCACCCTTGCCACCAAGTTGCACAACGGATTCTTCAACTCGCTCGAGGGTCGCGATGAGATATTCAACGCGCAGCTAGAGAAGTGTGGCGTCGAGTACTTCGATTACTACCTACTCCATGGCATCGAGGCATCGAGTCTGCCGCATTACGAGAAGTTCGACTGCTTCCAGTGGCTGCTTGACAAGCGTGATGCGGGACTTGCGCGTCATGTAGGGTTCTCGTATCACGACAGCCCAGAGCTGCTTGACGAGATTCTGACGCGCCATCCCGAGATGGAGTTCGTGCAGCTTCAAATCAACTACCTCGATTGGGAGAGCGAATGGATTCAGTCACGTGCCTGCTACGAGGTGGCGACCAAGCATGGAAAGCCCGTCATCGTGATGGAACCAGTCAAGGGAGGGACTCTGGCAAAGCTCCCTGCAGAAGGTGAGGCTTTGCTCCGCAACCTCGATGCCGAACTTTCGCCGGCTAGCTGGGCGATTCGCTTTGCGGCAAGCCTGCCCAATGTGATGCTCGTCCTGTCTGGTATGAGCAGCCTTGCCGAGGTGGAGGATAACCTTAGCTACATGGATGACTTCCGTCCGCTGACCGAGGCCGAGCGCGACGTATGCTTCCAAGTCGCCGACATCATAAACGCACAGACCGCCATAGCGTGTACGGCATGCCATTATTGTACCGATGGCTGCCCCATGCGCATTTGCATCCCTGAGTACTTCTCGCTCTACAACGAGGACATGCGTGATGATTTGGAGCATAAGGGGTGGACCATCAACTTCACCAACTATGAGAAACTTGCTGATGAGTTCGGTCGCGCGAGTGACTGCATCGGTTGCGGCCAGTGCGAGGAGATGTGCCCGCAGCATTTACCCATCATCGAGACGCTCGAGAAAGTTGCCGAGCACTTCGAATAGGAGCCAGCCATGAGCATCGCATTCTTTGACATCGACGGTACCCTTGCTACGGGTACGCACGTTCCGGCAAGTGCTGCCGCAGCCATTGAGCGTTTCCGTGCGGACGGCAATCAGGTATTCATCTGTACGGGTAGGGCACGCGCCTACGCCGAGAAGAATTTCGGATCTTATGCTGACGGCTTCGTGTGCTGCAATGGGCGTCTGGCGTTTCGTGGTGAGGAGCATCTCTACGAGGTTCCGCTTTCGTCTGAGGTGGTCGCATCCATCGTGGCGACGCTTGACGAGCTTGATGCGGGGTACTGCTTCTTTGAGGAGTGGCGGGCTCATTACGGTGGAAACCCAGTGTATAGAGACATCGCGGAGGGAGTATTAGGCCTTGACGAGCTTCTTGACGGCGTCGATGCGGCCACGATTCAGGCATACAACTTCGATGTGTACTTTGGTGACATGGCGCAGCGTGAGCGCATTGCCGAAGCGTTGGCGGATAGCTGCCTGCTCAATCCGCACGGTCCACATCCAAGCGCCGACATGACGGTGCTCGGCGTGGATAAGGGCGACGCGGTGCGTAACGTGGCTGCGGCGCTTGGGGTGGACCTCGCCGATACCTACGCCTTCGGTGACGGTATCAACGATCTCTGCATGCTCAAGGCCGCAGGGCACGGCATTGCGATGGGCAATGCCATGGACGAGGTCAAGGCTGCTGCGGAGTTCGTGACCTCCGACATCGACGATGACGGCGTGGCGCGCGGCTTGGCACACTACGGCTTGGCGTAGGTCGGGTGTGAGCTGCGCCAGGAACTGCCCCTGCATACGGAGGCAGCGCGACGTAGGCAGCGCGACGAGTGTTATAATGCCCCCATTGTCGGCTCCGCTACGAAGGAGGAAAGAAATGATATGTAAAAAACTTGATGATCTGGGGGGGGGTCGCTCTAGAATCCTGAAGGCGACCGTCTCCTGTGGCCTGAGCGTTGCGATGGTCTTGGGCGGCGTACCAGCGAGTGCGCTGGCAGAGGCAGTCGATGACCCCGCAGTCGTTGCCGCCGATGCGCAGATCGTCGGTGGGGAGGCCATCACCAACGACGGCATAGGCGGTGTCGAGGGAGCCGATGTCGTGATGGAGGAAGTGCCAGAGATCTCCGAGGAGCTCGAACAGGAGCCTCTGACCGACATGGTCCCGAACTCTGCCTTTGAGGGCGAAGGTGCCCTCACGGACGTAGACGCCGATTCTGTGGGTGCGCAGGAGGAGCTGCCCGCCGAGACCGAATCCGTGCCGGAAGAGGAGCTGGCGGAGAAGCTCACGGCCGACTCGATGGCTCTCATGACTCAGTCGGTCACGTACGACACGCTTCCCCTCAATGGCCCTGAGCGGAAGTTTACCCCCACTGGTTATGGTGAAGCCTATGCGCGCATCTACACCTTTACCTTGTCGCAGACGAGCGCCGTGCAGCTTTCGTTCCAGAATTGGCTGTCATCATCACTTGCACATTTTGAGCTCTGGAATGATGACATGTCTCTGATGCACTGGGAGGACGTTGCTGATGCACATGCGCCTGGTAATGCATCCCATTACTTCTACCTCAAGGCCGGCACCTACAAGGTTCGTGTCTACTGCGATTCATCTACTGCGACGGGGTATTTACAAGTCAAGGGCACCTCGACGGTCACCACGTATGCCAAGACATACCCCATTCGGGCGAACACGAGCTTCGACAAGGCGACGCCCATGAAAGACGGCACCAGTTACAAGGCCCTCTTTGTGTGCGACGAGTATTCGGAAAGTTATTACAAGTTTACCGTGTCGGGCGGTACCAAGAGGGTACGCATCGTATGTGATACGAGTGTCGACGAGAAGGCCGACCCAGTCAATACATCGCTTGATAGTAATGTAATATACGACTCTGAGAAACAATGGATAGACTATCTTAGTCTCGACAGAGCTTGGGAAAGAGATCTTCCGAGTGGAACATATTACGTAAAGATTTCACGCGGATCCAGCGATCGAGACACCCACAGCGGTCCCTATACCCTGAAGTACCGGGCCATGGAGAACATCGCCGATGCTGACATCACCTTCGGCGCGTCCTACTACACCTACAACGGCAAACAGAAGACCCCGACTGTCAACGTGACGCTCAATGGCAAGAAGCTCGTGAAGGGCACGGACTTCTCTATTGTGACGTACGGCGGCACGCGCCGCATCGACGTGGGCAGCTATGAAGTCAAGATCAAGGGCAAGGGCGCCTACTGCGGGGAGTGTACGAAAAAGTTCCAGATAAGGCCCGCTAGCGTGAAGGGTGCCACTGTCACCGGGGCCGGGCCGTGGAAATACACCGGGTACGCAATCCGTCCGAATCCCAAGGTGCAGGTGGGCGGTCGCACGCTCGTGAAGGACACGGACTATACCCTTTCGTACAAGGACAACGTCCAGCCTGGCAAGGGAACTGTCATCATAGCGGGCAGGGGCAACTATACGGGTACGGCTTCGAAGAAGTTCACCATCAACAGGTAGTCAGGTCGTCCAAAGCGCCCGGTCGCCCTCTCTGTGTGGGGTACGTTTTCTCCGTGTCCGGTCTTATCTCGCCGTCCACAGTGAAGTGAGTCAACAAATGAGTTCGCTCACTTCGCTGTGGACGCCGAGATTGAAATGAGCCAGTAGACTTAGTAGAGCGGAAGGTCTCCCGTGATGGGGTCGATTTGCTCGGGCATGAGTGGCTCGAAGGCGAGGCAGGTGTAGGTCGGCTCGCCGTGGAACTCCGTGTAGCCCGCATCGCGCACGAGCGCCACGGCGAAGCCCTGCTCGCGTCCCTGTACAGCAAGCTCGAGCAGCTCGTCCTCGCTGTCCACATACACGCACACCTTCGCCACGCCCGCATCAAACCATCGCGAGAGCGGAGTCTCGGGCGTGCCCTCGTCGTCGAGGTATACCCAACTCTGACTTGGCATGATGCGCACTTGGTCGAGTCGTCCCTCGCGTGCGAGTGCCATCAGCGTGGCCTCCACGCAGGCATGACCTGCCTGTGCGGCGATTTTTCCTTTGCGCATCTTGAGGTCGCGACGCATCACGATCATCTGCTTGGACTTGTAGCGTCTCTCTGGCATTGTCGCTCCTTATGGT
>CACXDP010000014.1 GCA_902766445.1 uncultured Coriobacteriaceae bacterium | reverse complement strand
TTGATGGACATGGCTGCTTCCCCCTTCCTAGCGAACCTGAACCGCGCCGAAGCGGCAGGCCGTCTTGCAGTTGCCGCACTTGATGCAGAGCGCAGGATCGATCTCGTGCGGACTCTTGCGCTCGCCCGAGATGGCCTTTACCGGGCATTGACGCGCACAGGCGGTACAGCCCACGCACGCGTCCTTGTCGATGGAGTATGTAATGAGCTCGCGGCACTCGCCAGCGGGACAACGTTTCTCGGCGATGTGGGCCTCGAACTCGTCGCGGAAGTAACGAATGGTGGTGAGCACGGGGTTCGGCGCCGTCTGGCCGAGACCGCAGAGCGCGCCGTCCTTGATGGCGTAGCACAGCTCCTCGAGCAGCTCGATGTCGCCGTCCTCACCCTTGCCCTCGACGATGCGCGTGAGGACCTCGAGCATGCGCTTGGTGCCAAGGCGGCAGTGGACGCACTTGCCACAGCTCTCCTTGGCCGTGAAGTCGAGGAAGAAGCGCGCCATACCCACCATGCAGGTACTCTCATCCATGACGACCATGCCGCCCGAACCCATGATGGCACCTGTTGCGGCGAGCTCGCCGTAGTCAATGACAGTGTCAAGCTTGCTGGCAGGGACGCAGCCACCAGAGGGACCGCCGAGCTGCACGGCCTTGAATTCCTTGCCGCCGCGGATGCCGCCGCCGATGCCGTAGATGACTTCGCGCAGGGTCGTGCCCATGGGAACCTCCACGAGGCCGCCGCGCGCAATCTTGCCCGAAAGGGCAAAGACCTTCGTGCCCTTGGAATCCTTGGTGCCCATAGCCGCGAACGCCGCGCCACCGTTTGCGATGATCCAAGCGACGTTTGCATAGGTCTCGACGTTGTTGATGTTCGACGGCTTGAGCCAGTAGCCGGCCTGCGCAGGGAAGGGCGGCTTCAGACGAGGCATGCCGCGCTTGCCCTCGAGCGACTCGATGAGGGCGGTCTCCTCGCCACATACGAACGCGCCAGCGCCGGCCTTGATGCGAATCGTGCAGCTGAAGTCGCTGCCGCAGATGTGCTCGCCCAGATAGCCGCGCTCGGTAGCGTCGGCAATGGCCTTGGTAAGACGCACGATAGCGAGCGGGTACTCCGCGCGCACGTAGACGATAGCCTCGGAAGCACCGATGCTATAGGCGCCGATGAGCATGCCCTCGATGAGGCTGTGCGGGTCGCCCTCGATGACGGCGCGGTCCATGAACGCACCGGGGTCGCCCTCGTCGGCGTTGCAGATGAGGTATTTCTGGCCATCCTCGGCCGGCTTCGAGTCGCGAGCGGCGCGCCATTTGAATGCCGTGGAGAAGCCCGCGCCTCCGCGGCCGCGCAGCCCCGCCGCGTCGATCTGCTGGATGACGTCCTCCTGCGAGAGACCCTCGCCCAGAATCTTGGCGATTGCTTGGTAGCCGCCATGAGCCAGGTAGTCGTCGATGCTCTCGGGATCGATCACGCCGCAGTTGCGCAGCGCAATGCGCGTCTGCTTGTCGAGGAATTCTTCGTCCTCAGTCGAGATGACGAGCTTGCTCACGAGCGAGAGATCGCCTGTGGTCGCCGCCTCATGGATGGCCTTGGCATCCTTCTCCTGCACGTGGACCAGCCGGTGTAGCTCACCCTCGTCGTCGTAGATGTCCACGATGGGCTCGAGGAAGCACATGCCGATGCAGCCGGTGATGCCGAGCTCGACACCTGTGGGGTTGTTCGCCGCGAGCAGCCCCTCCAATGCGGTATGGACGGCTCCGGCACCTGCCGCGAGTCCGCAGCTGCCCTCTCCTATGATGATTCTCATGCGGTCTCACCCTCCTCTGCTGCCAGCGCACGCAGGACCTTCTTTGCCTTGTCCGGCGTGAGTCGACCGTAGGTCTTGCCGTTGATCATCATGACGGGCGACAGCGAGCAGCAGCCCAGGCAGGCGACGTGCTCGAGCGAGAAGAGACCGTCGGGCGTGGTCTCGCCATCATGGATGCCCAACTCGTCGTAGATGGCGCTGTCGATGAGCTCGGAGCCGTTCACGTGACAGGCAGTCCCCTGACAGAGCATGATGAGGTACTTACCCACCGGCTCCAAGCGGAACTGCGCGTAAAACGTGGCTACCCCCACGACGGTCGCGATGGGCGTACCCGTGCGCTCGGCGATGTACTCCATCACGTCCATGGGCAGGTAGCCATAAGCCGCCTGCGTCTCTTGCAGGATGGCGATGAGGCTGCCAGGTACGTCTGCGTACTTGTCGAGCGTTGGTTCCACGACCGAAAGGTCGCTTGGTACTTTTTGTGCCATGCACACTCCTCTCCACAGTCTGGCGCGACACATATTCGCGACATTATAAGGGCGAGCGTCGGCGGCGCAGCGCACAGCGCACAATGTGTGTGCAGACCGTAACATGCATGCGACGTGTTGAGGTGCAGGCTCCCTACAGCCCAAGCGTGGTCTTATGAGTTTTCCGCCGGCTCCTCGGACGACTCCTCGGCGACGACGCTGGTCTCACCATAGAAGAAGACACCGCCAGACCTCGCCCGCTTCGCCTGACTCAGGGCAGTGCGCGCAGCCGCATAGATGTCCTTGTCGTCCATGCCCTCGGCACTGAAGGCAGCACCAACCGAGAGGGTGACGGCCGGCAGGTCCGACGAATCTTCAGCAAGGGCCGAGTTCACGAGCTCAATCTTGTTCAATATCGCGTTGCGCAGCTCGGTGTTCATGTTTGTCATGACGACAGCAAACTGGTCGCTCTGGATACGGCAAGGGAAGTCCGTCGAACGGAATGCCGTCTTAAGCGCCTCGGCAAGTCTGACCAGCACGGCGTCACCGGTGTCGTGTCCATAGACCTCGTTGAACTCCTTGAAGCCATCGATATCGATAAGAAGAAGCGCGATGTTTCTGGTGTGGGTGGCAAGGAAGCTGTCGTAGCCCGCACGATTGCTGATGCCGGTGAGCGAGTCCCGCTCGGCGTATTCGCGAAGCTGTTCGATACGCTTGTTGTTGTCCTCGTAGATGAGGTTGTAAGCGTTGGCAAGGTAATGCAGCTCGTAGGCCCCGTCTGGCTCGAGCGGCTCACCACCACTGAGTCGCTCCACGTATCGAGAAAGCGGCTTGAGGACGTACATGAAGAGGGTCAGGACAAACACCATGATGATGCAGAGGAGCATGGCGACTGCTATGCGCAGCTGAAAGAGAAGACTCTGGATGAGGTTCTTGTTATCTTCGAGGTTGAAGTTCAGCTGCAAGAGGAGTGCGTCAGAACTCGCCTTGACCTTCGTTGAGATGTCCTTTTTCGCCTCGTCGTAATCCTCCTTCAGGACAAGCTCTTCCGCGGCTCTCAGTTTGGCATCTCCCTTTGGCACCGAACGAAAGAGATCCGTGTCCGCTGACGCGACTTCTTTGGGCAAATCATCCAGGCCGTAATAATCGGAAGCCAGTCGCATAGCCGCGAACTCCTTGCGCGCGAGCTGGTTGGACGCTGCGAGAGCTTCCTCAAGCTTGCTGACCGCATCCCGATCCTCCGAGAGGCTCGCCTTCAGCACGTCTACAGCCTTGCCACGACGATTGTTGACTGAGTATTCATTCATGTAGGCGTCCAGGTAGCTCCTGTTCCCGGTGATGATGAACATACGCACTTGCGTGGTCAGGAAGTCTGAGCCGGCTTGCAGGTTGTCGATAGCCTCGCTGCACTCCACATAGCGCGCCTCGTCGGCAGCAATGGCACCTTCGACCTCAGCTATGTAGCCAGACAGGGCAAACGCGATGAATGCAAGCACAATGGCAGCGGCGATGGCGGAGATACCTACGGCGCGAATACTGACGCCGCCGGCTTTCTTCGTTTCTTTCATTTGGTCCTTTGTCATGGCAACCACCATTTCGTCAGTTTTTGTCTTTACCCTCGGCTTCGGCGCGAGCGGCCTCTTCCTCTCGCTGCTTCCTCTCGCTTTCCTCTACAACAGCGCGCGCCTTGTCCTGCGCATGGAGGAATGCGCGTGCGACCTGTGGGTCGAAGTGAGTGCCGATGCCCTCTTCGATAATCGCTAAGGCTTTCTCTACGGGGAAACCTGCCTTGTAGCTACGCCTCGACACGAGCGCGTCAAAGACATCGGCAACAGCCATGATGCGCGCAGAAAGCGGTATCTCCTCCCCCGCCAATCCATACGGATAGCCGGAGCCGTCCCATTTCTCGTGATGGTAGGCGGCCAATCGCTGCGCCTCGTCGAGATACGATGACTCCGAGACCGCACCCTTGGCGTGCTCCAAGATCTCTTGGCCGGCGATGGTGTGATTCTTCATGATGGTGAACTCCTCATCGGTGAGGCGTCCGGGTTTGTTGAGAATCGCGTCTGACACGGCAATCTTGCCCACGTCATGCAGAGGCGCCGACTGATAGACGTTGGAGATGAACTCGTTCGTGAGTATGTCTGGGCAGATGCCCTCACGACGCATCTGGTTCATGATGATGCGCGCATAGGTCGCCGTGTTGCGCACGTGATCGCCGGTGTACTTGTCGCGACTCTCCACGAGATCTGCGAGGACCATGATGAGGTTGCTCTGCATGCGCGCGATGGCGTCACTCTTCTCCTGAGCCTCAGCAAGGTGATCCACCACCGCATGCGACATCTGTCCGACAGCCAGGTAAAGATTCTCGATCTCATCTCCCGTGCGCACCTCGAGCCTCTCGATGGGCTCGAGGTTCTCCTTGCGTATGCTAGCGTCATCGAGGACGAACTCGCTCGCTGCACGGGCGATGGAATTCACAGGAACGACGATGCCGTAGCGTGCCAGCCAGAGAACGATGGCGCACACGAGGATGAAGAAGGCCGCAAAGAGCGCGACGATGCCCGCGACGAACGAGTGCTCGTTGGCGACAACACGCTCCATGGAAAGGTCGGCCGCAAGGTAGCATACGGTCTCGCCCACGTCGTTCTTCAGCGGTGTGTAAACCGTGAGCAGCCAACCATACGAATCGTTCGAAACGACCGGCTCAATCTCATCGCCGGCAAGGAGCGCGGGCAGGTACTGCTCGAAGGACTCCTCGAAGGCAATGACATCGCCAGGGTTCGAACCTTGCTCGTCCGCAGTGTCAGGGTCAAGCACCACATGGCACCCGTCCGACTTGATCTGGTAGACGTAGACGTACTGAACGTTATCGAACGAATCGCGTATCGAGGCAAGCTTTTCTTCGGTCTCGAGGTAGCCGTCCGCCGCCTCGCCCCTGACAAGGTACTCCGACACCTTGTTTGGGTCGACCACCTTCGCCATCAAGGCCGTGACGCCCTCGGCCTTAGTGCTTTCCAGCTCAATGGTCGACTTATGGAAGGTTATGTAGCTGAATGCTGTCGTCGCCACGGCGACAACCGAGATGATCGTCGCGATGACGATGAAGAACTCGGTGGCGAGCGAAATGCGACGCGGCTTGGCATGCATGTTTGCCTCGAGCTCTTTCGCGGAGAGCGGCGTCTGTTGCCAGGGGACAAAGTCGAGTCCCTCAATGAACTTCTCAGAGAGCATGTGGAATATGAGCGTGGCCATCAGAACGACGAGCGTCTTGTCCACGAGGTTTACGAAGAGCTCCGCAAAGATCTGCGCCTGCGTCATCCCGAGCAGCCCCAGTGCCTGCAACTGGTACGCAAAAGGCGCCGTCATCTGACTGCTGAGAGTCCCCTCATTGAGAAAGAAAGCGAGTAAGAGACTCAGAGACCCGCTGACGAAGGCCAGAATCACGCTCGCAAGCATGGTGCGCGAAAGTCGGTTGAACCATCCGCGATGGGCCAGATACGAGCTCAGGATGGCCACGATCACGTTTACGACGCCGTAGTAAATCGAGTTATGAGCGATAACGCCCGTGATAAGGTTGGTCGTGTAGCCTACAACGATGCCGGGGACGTACCCACCGAGAATAGATACGAGGACGGTCCCCAAGCTATCGAGGTAGACAGGGAGGTTGAGCAGCGATGCCAGCCCCGCGCCAACAACGTTCAAGACAACGCACGCGACGCAAAACATGAGCGCCCTCAGATACTTCGGAGGAAAGCGTTTGCTAAATCGACCCGTACCCATAGTGTCCCTCGCCTCTCAGGCCTCCGGCGAAATCGAAGTATGCGTATCATACCGCGATGT
>CACXDP010000013.1 GCA_902766445.1 uncultured Coriobacteriaceae bacterium | reverse complement strand
GGCCTCCACAAAGGCGGACTTGTCCTCGGGCAAAACCTGAGCGCGGTACTCGTCGATGCCCGCCGCCGCAGCCGTCGCCCGTGCGGCGCGCTCCGAGTCCCCCGTGAGCATGACGATGTGTTCGATGCGCAGACCCCGCAAATCGTCGAGCGTCGCCCGGACGCCCTCCCGAAGTGGATCCTCCACGCACAGCGCCCCCAACAGCACGCCGTCACGAGCAAGATACACATGCCCGGTACCCGGCGACACCTCATCCACGTGTTCCTCGAAGCCATCAGGCAAGGGCACCCCCTCGTCCTCGAACACGAAGTGCGCGCTGCCCAGAACGGCATGTTCGCCACTCACCTCGGCAGCGATGCCGTGCGCGACGATATAGCGCACCTGGGCATGCAGCTCGGGTTCGTGCGTGAGGCTATGCTCCGCGGCACCATCCACGATGGCATGCGCAACGGCGTGCGGGAAGTGCTCCTCGATGCAGGCGGCCAGACGCAGGATGGCCTCTTCGCTCGTGTCCCCCGCAGACACGACGGCGGCAAGACGCGGTGACGCCTGGGTGAGCGTGCCAGTCTTGTCGAATACGATCGTGTCCGCTTCGGCAAGGGCCTCGAGGTATTTGCCTCCCTTCACCACCACGTCGTATTCGGTCGCCTCACGCATCGCGCTCATGACGGCAATGGGCGTGGAGAGCCTAAGCGCGCAGGAGTAGTCCACCATGAGCACGGCAAGCGCCTTGCCCACATTGCGCGTCACGGCCAAAATGCCCAAGAAGCTCGCAAAAGCCACGGGCACGAGCTTGTCTGCCAATGACTCCGCCTTGCTCTGGCTCGAGGACTTGAGCTCTGCGGTTCGCTCGACCATGGTCGCTATGGCATCTATGCGCGAGGCCCCGGGCGGGACCGTCACGCGCACGACGAGCTCCCCATCCTCGATGGCGGTACCCGCAAACACCGTGGAACCCGCCTCTTTGCGCACAAGCTCCGCCTCGCCCGTCATCGAAGCCTCGTTGAGTGCCGCCACCCCAGACTTGACACAGCCATCCACCGGCACGACCGATCCCGCACGCAGACGAAGAAGGTCGCCAACAAGCACGCGGTCAAGCGCCACGAGCTCGTCTTCCTCGTCGGTGACGCGCCACACGTGAGAGGCGCGGGCGACGAGGCCCTGCTCCAGGGACAGTCGCGTACGACTTCGAACGTGGCGTTCCATGGCGTCGGAGAGCCCGAGCAAGAGCATGATGGTGTCAGCCTCCGCAGGAGTCCCGCGCAGTATGGATGCCGCGATTGCGGTTGCGTCCAGCACCTCGACGGTAAGACGGCCCCGCAGAAGCTGGTGCAGCCCATCACGTACGTATCGAAGCGCCCGCACGACCGTCACGACGGTGCGTATCGGGACCGGCAGCAGACGGCGCAGCGCACTCCATACGAGGAGCTGGCCCACCTCCAGCTGGAATCGGTCATTTTCCTTGGCGAGCGCATGCTCGAGGCGCTCGGCAGGAGCATCGGCAACGGGAAGGCAGAGCACATCCAAATCGCGCACGGCATTGAGCACGGTCATACGGACGAGAGGACTTGCATCGCAATGCACGAGCACCGAAGCGTTGGCCGCATGCACGTTTGCGTCTCTCACCCCGTCAAGCGCGCACAACAACGATTCGATACCATACGCCTCGCGCTCGGAAACAAACCCGAGAGAGAGTCGCAGGCGCAAACGACCCGGCGTGTCACTCGCTACTGTGTATCGCATGAGACGCTATGCCTCTGACGCAACGCCGTCCACCTGCGCCGTCACCTCTGCACGAATCCCCTCTTCCAGCTCTGCCAAGCGATCAGCCACGGCGGCGTCGATGCGCGCCTGTCTTCTGGCCTCGGCATTGATGTCGGAAGCCTCGTCCGCAATGTTCTGCGTCACACGCGTGACCTTGTCCGTGGCACGCATACCTGCGGCGGCAACCTTAACCGCTCCGCGGTGAACTGTTCCGTTCTTTCCAAGGGAGCCGATGACGGCTGCAATGGCGGCACCGCCGACCACACAGAGTGCGCGAGGGATGGACATGAGACTGCCTTTCTTCCGAGTGATTACAAAGTTAACCTATGGTATCTCTTTATGTTAACCTTGTCTATCTTTTTGCCATGGTTCGCTCGATGACAGCCTCAGAGGTTCGAACTGGAAGCGCTTCTCTCGCTTAGTAGAACGCCTCGATGCCCTCGTCCAGATAGACCTGGCGGTAGGAGGCGAGGTTCTCTGGTCGGAGGTTCTTGACGCCGTACAGGGCGTAGGGCTTGTCGAGTAGCGCGTACTTGCTCTCGCCGAAGTTGTGGAAGGGGAGAAGCTGAACGCGGGTGCCGCCGGCCTCGCGCAGCCACCGAGCCATGGCGCGGGCATCGTCCAGCCCGTCGTTGAAGCCTGGGACGACAGGCGTGCGTGGTAGGACATCTGGGTGGTTGGCCAGCGCCCAGCGCAGGTTGGCGAGCATGAGGTCGGCGTGTCCGTCTGCCTGAGCCTTCAACTTGTCCGCATCCACGTGCTTGAGATCCACGAGCATATGGTCGAGCAGTCCCGCGATGCGCCGGAAGACTCGTGGGGACACGTGCGCCTCAGTCTCGATGCAGGTGTCGATGCCCTCCTCGCGCAGTCGACCGAGCAGCTCCTCGCAGAAGCCGGGCCACGTGAGCGCCTCGCCTCCGGAAAGCGTGACACCGCCGCCGGAGTCCTCGTAGAAGGGCTGATCCTGCAGGCACACGCGAAGAACCTCTTCTACGGATTTTGCCTCGCCCGTGCAGGTCAGCGCTCGGGCAGGACAGGCAACCACGACGGCACGGGCTTCAGAGGAATCACCGCGCAGAGTGCGCACATCCACATGGCGCTTGCCGTCAATCTCACGCGCGGCTGCGCTGGGCGCCACATCAAGGCATGCCCCGCATCCCAAGCAGGCACTCTCCTTCCACTCGAGCTGCGGCGCGCGGGCCTGGCTTTCGGGGTTGGCGCACCACGCACATCGCAGCGGGCACCCCTTGAGGAACACCACCGTCCGGATACCAGGTCCGTCGTCGAGGCTGAACTTCTGTATGTTGAAGATGGTTGCGGTTTCCACGATGCTCCCTTCCTCTCACATATATGGTATATGCATGAGTCTACCATACACGCCAATTCACCCCCCGTTTGTTCGCTCCTAGTTGTACCATTAACCTAAAGGAAAAAGGCGAGGGGGTGCCCATGCTCACAGCTTTCTTTGGCGACATGGACGACGTGGTATACAACACCGCTGCATATTTCAAATACAACCTACAACCTGATTGGCTGGAGGACCCATTTGTTCAACAAATGATTCTAGGGGTTGACCACTCCCGAGTTTTGGGCAATGGTGCCATAGACAGCCCCGTGCTTGGCGTGATTGCTCCCGTATCTCTCTCCGGTGGTGTTAAGGCGCTTATCCTTATCGATAGGGTTCCGGACAGAGTTTTTAATGCCTCGAATTGCGGTGACAACTGTGCAAAATGGCTACTACGTATCGGCGCAAGGCAGGACGTTACAATCAATCTGCGTCACATCATGGATTTTGGAGATGAACCCTTTGAATTGCTGGTGGCCAACACGGGTGAACTCGTCACTTCGATGGACGAACTCGTACCCATCGCAGGGAGGTATGTCTGATGCGAGGCCGACATGAATTGCGAGTCGAATCCGCTCATCTCAGATACGATATGACCTTCTTGCGCAATATCACTGTAATCCAAGGCGACAGCGCCACGGGCAAGACAACGCTCGTAGATATGATACGCGAATATCAGCTCAATGGATCCGACACGGGTATATCCCTCGTGTGTGACCTGCCTTGTCGTGTGCTCGAAGGTAGCACATGGGAAGAGCAACTCTCGTACATCAAGGATAGTATCGTATTCGTGGACGAGGGTAACCGATTCGTCTCATCGGTAGACTTCGCGCGGGCTGTCCGTTCATCGAGCAACTACTTTGTTATCGTAACGCGAGAGGCACTCGACAACCTTCCCTACAGCGTGACTGAGGTTTACGGAATCCGGAGTTCAGGCCGATACGGGCGCCTCGAGCCGGTATACCACCAGATGTACCGCATCTATGGCGACGAGGTCCTGCGGAACGGAGGAGATGGGCTCCTCATAACAGAAGACTCCAACGCTGGGTATGACTTCTTTTCTGCAGCCACCTCAGGTGCTGACATCACATGCATATCCGCAGGTGGGGCCGGAAAGATCTTTGCTCTCCTACAGAAACTTGGCACAAATGTAGACGCGACGGTTGTGGCCGATGGAGCTGCATTCGGCTCTCAAATGGGCAGAATTCATCAGCTCATGCAACGCAGGAGCGGCATTCGCCTATATTTGCCCGAGTCCTTCGAGTGGATTATCCTAGCGTCCGGCATTCTGGACGACAAAGAAGTGAGGGACATCCTCGAGAGGCCCCACGACTTCATCGACAGCAGGGAATTCTTTAGCTGGGAGAGATATTTCACGAGTCTTTTGGTGAACAAGACTGACGGAACCTGGATGCAATACTCCAAGACAAGGCTTAACCCGGTGTACCTGCAAGGGGCGACCAAATCAAGAATACTTTCTATCCTGCCCCCAACCGTGCGGGAGGCGCTTGACGCAGGCTGCTAGTCGAACGGTTTCCCGCAATCCAAACCAGCTTTGACATGCGACCGACATTCATTAACTCCTGTGCGTCACTTTGCCTCAGAATAATTACGTACGTAAGTCTTTATGTATCTGTTCGAAATTTTGTTGACAGTACTAGGAGCCATACTTATGATAGAATTACGTACGTAATCTATATAGCTTACGAAGTGAAAGGTACCACACATGGAGAACAGCGAGCACTTCGGAACCCTCACGCCCCGCATGCGGGCCTTCCGCGAGGAGGTGCTAGACGAGAGGCCCTTCGTGGACGCCGAACGCGCCATGCTGTGCACTGAGTCCTACCGGCAGACGACCGACCAGCCGCCCGTCATGCGTCGAGCCCTCAGCTTCGCCCACATCCTCGACAACATGACCATCTACATCGAGGACAAGACCCTCATCGCCGGCAACCAAGCCACAAAGAACGGCAACGCGCCGGTCTTTCCCGAGTACACGCTCGGCTTCGTGCTCGACGAGCTCGACCTCTTCGAGAAGCGCGACGGCGACGTGTTCTATATGACCGAGGCCGACAAGCAGGCAATTCGCGACATCGCGCCCTTCTGGGAGGGCAACACCCTGCGCGACCACGGCCTGGCGATGCTGCCTGATGAGTTGGCTCCCTTCATGGAGACGGGCGTCTTTGGCATGGAGGGCAAGCTCAATGCCGGCGACGCGCACCTGGCCATAAACCACGCTCGCCTGCTCAGGGAGGGCCTGCGCGGCTACGAGGAACGCACCCACGCTGGCAAGGACGGGCTCGACCTCACCGACCCCGAGGCCGTGAACAAGTACGCCTTCTACAAGGCCGTGCTCGTGGTCATCGACGCCGTGCATCGCTGGGCACAGCGCTACTCCGATCTGGCTACGGAGCAAGCAGCGGCAACCACCGATCCAGCCCGCAGGGCTGAGCTCGAGCGCATCGCCGCCGCCTGTGCCAAGGTGCCCTACGAGCCGGCCGAGACCTTCTTTGAGGCCGTGCAGACCGTATGGTTCAGCCAGGTGCTCCTGCAAATCGAATCCAACGGCCACAGCCTCTCCTTCGGCCGCTTCGACCAGTACATGTATCCGTACTACAAGGCCGACCTCGAGGCGGGTCGCATCGCCGAGGACGAGGCCCTCGAGCTGCTCACCAACCTCTGGATCAAGACCCTCACCGTACAGAAGATC
>CACXDP010000012.1 GCA_902766445.1 uncultured Coriobacteriaceae bacterium | reverse complement strand
GGCGTCCATGTTGCCGCGCAGCTTGTCTGCCGCGGACCAGATCTGCTGCTCGAAGCCAATCTCTGCGGTGTTGTCCTGCTTCTTGCGACCTCTAGGCATGGTTGTCCTCCTTGTCGACGATAACCCAGCGCCCGTTTCGAGAAGATCCCTCGTGTTTGATTTTCCCATTTGCCACCATATTTCTGAGGTGGTAACGTACGCCATCTCTTGTGATTCCGAGCATATCTCCCATGTCCTTGGCAGAAATCAATGGATTTGTAGCAATGAGGATAAGGATTCGGTCGTATGTGGAGATATTTGCTTCCTCTTCAATCGTTTTTGGGGTAGGCAAGTATTCCTTTGGGGTAGATTCTCTATCAACTGGGGTAGTAGTTGCTGACCGTTCTTGCGTGTTTGGGGTAGTTTTGGCTCTTTTTGAGGGGGTCTCATCCGGAAACACTGGCTCTTCTTCTGTAGCACCTACCCCGATTGGGGTAGTCTCCATCGAAGCTTCTTGTGTCGTTGGGGTAGTGCCAGTTTTCCTCGTGGCCACATCCTCGTGGTCGCGGATGTATGCGTACTCCTCGTTGATTGGACATGTGACCATCGTGTAGTCGTCGGTGTCGTTGAGCGGCTCGAAGAGGAGCGGCGGATTGCCGTTCTCCGCCATGGCATGCTTTGCGCGACGTATGCCCGAGCCGTACGACTCTATGAGTCCGAGCGCGTGGAACATCTCCTTGAGCTCGGGGTTGAGGTACTCTCGATCCCGGAACTCCTCCTGCGTGTTCATGTCCTCGATGGTGACAGGAGGCAACGGCCGGTTGTGGTTGATGAATGAGAGTGTGTCCTCGTACACGTATACGCCCACGTACTCCCTCTTGTCGTATTCCTTGTGCAGCACGGCGTTTGTCAGGAGCTCGGCGAACGTCGTCTCTGGCCAGTTATACACCATGCGGTGCCCGAGCAGCCCCTCCTCGCGCACGGTGTACGATCGCTGGATGACCTCCTCAAAGAAGTCCTTCGCACGCAGCACCTGCATCCAGATGGGCCCGTCAAAGACGGTGGCCTCCATCTTGTCCGTGTCCTTGGCCTCGCGAATGATCTCCACGCGCGCATAGGGTATGAAGTCCTGTGGGCAATCGGCAAACATGAGCACCGCGAAGTTCTTTGCCCGATAGCCACCGTATTCGCTGCCGCTCACGAGTCCGAGCGCCTGCGCCATCTCTAGCTTCGGAAGCGCACGCACGTCCTGAGCGGCTCCCGTGCGTACCAGATACTCCCTCATCCACTCGTAATTGAGATCGTCAAGCGTCGCCGTCTCGTTGAGCTCTGAGCTGAAGTGGAAGTCAGCGAACTTCTTGAGCAGCTCGAACTCTTCGCGTCGATTCGGAAGCCGCGTGTCGCGGCGCACACGGATATAGCGACCAGCACGCAGTCGGATGCCCTTGTCGTGCTCGGCCCTTTGGCTCGTCTCGTAGGGCCCGTCACTACCGGGCTCCACGGCCACGACTAGCACCTTGCGCGAGTCGACCTCAACATCCAGGAGGTGATATGCAATGCGCGGATGAACCTCTGCCAGAAGGCTCTTGAGTACGTTCTCCGTCGTCTCGAGCTTGGCTTCGTCTATTCCGATTACCGGACGCTTGGGTACGGCTTTCTCGCCGGTCTCCTCGTCCATTTCCTCGACGCCGATCAGGATGAGGCCGACCTCACGGTTCATGTAGTTGTTCGCGTAGGCGCAGGCCGTCTTTAGTATGGACGCCCGTTGCTCGACGGACTTCTTGTACTCTATGAAATCGCATTCAACGCGCTTAAGCTCGACGATTGCCTGGGCCATGAACTCGATGTTGGACAGCTTCACGCAACCTCCCTTCGGAGTCCTGATGGGATGCCAACTATAGCAGCGCGAGGGGACATCAATACTCCCGCGTGTCAGCCCAGAGCTCGCACTGCGCCATGACGGTCTCCATGGCCTCCTCGGCCCCCTCGGGCGGGTACTTGTATTTCCTGAGCAGGCGCTTGATGGCGCGACGCATACCAGCCCGCGCGGACTCCTTGCGCTGCCAGTCTATCGTGGAGTTCTTCCGCATCGCCTCGGTCAGCTCGCGGGTGATGGCGACGAGTTGGTCGTTGCTGTAGAAGTCCTTCACGGCTTGTGGCTTGGTGAGCGCGTCGTAGAACGCCAGCTCCTCTTGGCTGAGGCCTAGCTGCTCGGCCTCACCGCGCTCCGCCATCATCTCCCTAGCCATCTTCAAGAGCTCGTTGATGACCTCGGCGTTGGTGAGCATGCCGTTGAGGTAGCTGTTAACGGTCTTCTGCAACAGTTCGCTGAACTTCTGCGACTTCACTACGCTCGTGCGTCGGTAGCTGCGCACCTGTTCCTTGATGAGGCGCTTGAGCGTCTCGAACGCGATGTTCTTTTCCTGCATGTTGGCGAGCTCTTGCAGGAAGGACTCGTCGAAGAGCGATATCTCCACGCTGTTTTTCTCGAAGAGGTCGATGACTCCGTCGCTCTTTACGGCCTGCTCAAGGATGGCGGTCACGCGCTGATTCAGCTCGGCATAGCTCATGCCGCCACCACCGCTGCCACTCTTTCCCTGGATGCGCAGTACCTGCACGCGAAGCACGGATATGAAGGCGGCCTCATGCTGGTCCTCCTCGCTCACCATGCTCTTGCAGAGGCTAAGGGCCTGGTTCATGAGCTGCGCCTGCTTGAGCAGATCCTCGGTCTCCTCGGCCCGCGCCGGGTCGAGGAGCCAGTTGGTTCCCTCGGTGATGCAGCTCGCCAACTCCTGCTTGCTGCCGCTGAATATGCGGTCGTGGTAGTCGAAGCCATAGAGCAGATCGCGGCACACCTCCAGCTTCTCTTGGAACTTCGGGTATGCCGTGGCGGCGATGTCCATGTCGCCGTAGTTGGACTGGTCGCGTGCCGTGTAGTCCTTCATGGCCCGCTTGAGCGCGCCGGCGATGCCGATGTAGTCCACGATGAGGCCGCCCTCCTTGCCGGGGTAGACCCGGTTCACGCGGGCAATGGCCTGCATGAGGTTGTGGCCCCTCATGGGCTTGTACATGTACATCGTGGCGAGCGAGGGGACATCAAAGCCGGTGAGCCACATGTCCACGACGATAACGATCTTGAGCGGGCCATCGTCACTCTTGAAGCGTCGCTCCATGTCCTTCTTGTGGTCGAGCCCCCTGCCGCCGGATCTGGAGTCGTCCGAGATGCCGTGAGTGACGTCGTACCACTCTTCCGGGTCCTTGTTGCTCGTGGTCATCACGACGCCGACCTTGTCCCCCCACTCCGGTCGGAGCTCCATGAGCTTGAAATAGATATCCATCGCGATGGGGCGGGAATAGGCCACGATCATCGCCTTGCCGGTGAGGAGACCCTCGCGGTTCTGCTCGTAGTGGGCGATGATGTCGCGGCAGAGCGCGTCTATCGTCTCCGGCGCCCCCAGAATTGCGTCGAGGCCACCCATGGCGTGCTTGCTGCGCTCCGTCGACTCCTTGTCGTGCTCGTCCGCGTAATCCCTGTATGCCTGGTCAAGCTCTTCAAGCGCATTGGGGTCAAGGTTCAGCGCCACCACGCGGCTCTCGTAGTAGACCGGGACCGTCGCCTCGTCCTCCACCGCTTGCGTCATGTCGTAGACGTCGATGTAGCCTCCGAACACCTCCTGGGTGTTCCTGCCGTCGAGCGCAATCGGCGTTCCAGTGAAGCCGATGTAGGACGCGTTCGGAAGAGCGTCGCGCACCTGCTTGGCTGCCCCAATGGAAACGGTGCCATCATCCTTGATGGTTTCTGTAAGCCCGTACTGACCTCGATGCGCCTCGTCAATCATCACCACGACGTTGCTGCGATCGCAGAGCGGCTCATCACGCTCCGCGAACTTCTGCATGGTGGTAAAGACGATACCGTTGGCCTTCCTATCCTCGAGAAGCCTCCTCAGGTCCTCGCGGGAAGTCGCCTGCACAGGTGTCTGGCGCAGGAAGGCGGAGCACCGGGAGAACTGGCCGAACAGCTGGTCGTCGAGGTCGTTCCTGTCGGTGATGACCACGATCGTGGGGCTGTCGATGCGCTCCTGGAGCATGTGGGCGAGAAAGACCATCGAGAGCGACTTGCCCGAGCCCTGCGTGTGCCAGAAGACGCCGATCCTG
>CACXDP010000011.1 GCA_902766445.1 uncultured Coriobacteriaceae bacterium | reverse complement strand
TCTCGACCTGCCCGCCCACACCTTCTATGTGGACAATATCTATGCCTACGTGCCGCTGCCGCACTGCAAGACGCTGTACTACCTTGATGTGAACCTCTATCGTTACTTCATCGGACGGGATGATCAGTCCGTCAATCTCGATGTGCAGATTGGACGAATCGACCAACAGTTTCGGGTTACCTATACGATGATGCATGCCTATCACCTGTATGACGACGTGCCGGTCAAGCAGCTACGACGCTACATGGTAGGTCACCTTACGCTCATGCTCTCGGTCTGTTCGGTCATATCAAAGATGTCGCCTGAGCCGGAGGCGCGCAAGAACCTCGATGACTTCTGGCATGATTTCCAGCGCTACGATATGCGTATGTACAATCGTGCGCGTCATGGTGTCGTGGGAACGTTTATGAACTTCAGAGGGCCTGTGGGCGAGCGCGTGACCATAGGAATTTACCGCGCAGCTCAGAAGCTCTTTAAATTCAACTAAATCGGCGCGTGAACGGACGTTCTTTTTCACGCGCCTCTTCAAAGACTAACGGGCAATCTCGTGTGCCGAAATGAGTCCGAAGGCAGATGTCGCCTGTCGGGCGCCGTCTGCTATGGCGCGTTCCAAAGCATGCGTAGCGAGCGTTCCGACGGCGTCAACCGGTGCCGTGACCTCCCCTGTGGCCATCACAAAGATGGTGTCTCCGTCGTTGGTGGAATGAGCGGGACGTAGGGCATGTGCGTAGGCGTCGGCTGCCATCTGAGCTACCTTGGTCGCCTCCGCCTTCGTGAGACGTGCATTGGTGACGACGCACGATATGGTGGTGTTTGTGCGCTCAAGTGGCATCGTGGCCGTGAGGTTGCGAAGCAGTTGCGCGCTGTCCTCGATGCGGTTCCCATCAGCTGAGAGAAGACCTGCGATGGGCTCTCCTGTTTCGGGATTGACTACGTCCCCGCAGGCATTTACTGCGGCGACGGCTCCACAGACTAATCTGCCGCTTGCTTCCACAGCCTCTCCAAGCCCCGACTTCATAGCGCGGCTGGGCTCCGCGAACTTGCCCACGCTGCATCCGGTGCCTGCGCCGACGTTACCGCGCGCGAGGGGAGTGCGCAGCGGTGCCAAAGCATCACGTTCCGCAAGTGCTGCCTGTGTGGCGCGGGTGCCGCTTTCCAGTGTGGGACGGACTGCTGGGTCACCCACCATGAGGTCAAAGAGGCAAGCTCCGCTCACGATGGGTACGCGTGTCACGCCCACGTCAAGGCCGATTCCCTGCCGCTCCAGCTCGTCGGCCACGCCGCAGGAGGCAGCGAGGCCAAAGGCACTACCGCCAGCCAGGACTACGGCATTGAGCTGCTGGACGGTCTCCTCGGGGCGCAAAAGGTCAGTCTCACGTGTGGCTGGGGCACCACCACGAACGTCCACGGCTCCCGTCGCACCATCTGGGCAGATTATGACGGTACAGCCCGTTCCACCGACAGTATCGGTGTCATGTGCGGCGAGGATTCCCGGTATGCGGTTCACGCTCGTTGGGGTAGGGCCAAGCCCCATCTGCATGAGTTCGCCAAGCACATGTGCGATGGGAAGACCCACCACGTTGTCATAGTCGCCGTCCAGTCGGCATACGAACGAACCGGCCCCTCCTTGGATGCCGTAAGACCCGGCCTTGTCGAGAGGTTCGCCAGTGGCGACGTAGGCATTGATCTCCTCGTCGGTGAGCGACTTGAACGTGACATCTGTGGTCTCGACGAAAGCCCGCTCTTGGATGCTGCCTGTTTCCGTGAGCAGGCAGACGCCAGTGGAGACGTGGTGGGTCTTGCCAGAAAGCGCATGAAGCATGCGACATGCATCGTCCTCGTCGGCGGGTTTGCCCAGCACGGTGTCATCGAGCCAGACGATGGTGTCGGCCGCGAGTATGACATCGTCTTCATCGAGGTATGGATGCAGCTCCAAGCACGCTCGTGCTTTCGAGGTCGCAAGTCTGAGCACGAGGTCTTGAGGGCGTTCGTGGGGAAGACGCGTCTCGTTCACATCCGCAGGTTCTATCGTCAGCTGGAAGCCTGCTCGTTCGAGCAGCTCTTTGCGGCGCGGTGATGCCGATGCCAGTATCATGGATTTCTCCCTTCGACGTGTCGGTGCAAAGGTACTGGGGGGACAGTCCCCCCAGTACCAGGTACTCGGGGGACTGTCCCCCCAGTACCCAAAAGAAGGGAGCCACCGAAGTGACTCCCTTTGAGTAACGCGTTGCAAGTGGCGTTGTGCTACTCGGCCTCGATGGCGGAGACGGGGCAGTTGTCAATGGCTTCCTGCACGTCATCCTCGAAGTCGGCGGCGTCGTCCACGATGACCTCGGCAACGCCGTCGTCGTTGATTGCGAACACGTCAGCGGCGGTGGACTCGCACAGACCGCAACCGATGCACTCGTCGTTAACCGTAACCTTCATGATGCTTCCTCTCACTCGTGCAGAGCGTCTGCCCTGCGTTCCGTGGCACCCAAGCGTGTGCTCGAATGCCCATCGTCGCGGGCTCCCCACCCGCTCTACGTATACCTTTGTACACCCTTGCGAGTGCTTGCGCTACCCCATTTTTCAAAAAACAGGGCAAATCAGGCAATATGCTCGGCGAGTATGCGTGCGGCGCAGGCGCAAAGCTCCTGACAGGGACGCTTGCG
>CACXDP010000010.1 GCA_902766445.1 uncultured Coriobacteriaceae bacterium | reverse complement strand
GCCTACGCCGTGCAGGCCGCCTGAGACCTTATACGCGTCATTGTCGAATTTGCCGCCGGCATGGAGCACCGTGAGGACCACCTCAAGAGTCGGAATGCGCTTCTGGGGATGCCTTCCCACCGGAATGCCGCGGCCGTTGTCGGTGACCGTGACCGAGTTGTCAGGATGAACCGTTACGTCGATGCGCGAGCAAAAGCCCGCCATTGCCTCGTCCACCGAGTTATCCACAATCTCCCACACGAGATGGTGTAGGCCGCTCGAGCTCGTTGAGCCGATGTACATGCCCGGGCGCTTGCGCACGGGATCGAGGCCCTCCAAGACCTTGATTTGCTCCTCGCCGTAGCCGTTCTGCTTCTTCTTTGCCACGCGCGTCCTCTCATCCTATGCGCGTCGTACGACAGGTCAAGAGGCCGTAAAGTCGTGCCGAGCGCCCTACCTTGCAAAGTGCGAAAGAATATTGTACCCCATCTGAGGCCACGAGGGCTAGTCTGAGACGTTTTTTCATTGCTTATGTACCCCTTTGCCCTCACACTTCCCATCGCACCTCACGGCGCGCGAGAGTGGACGGCGGCAGGGTTTGCGGAATCAGATCGGCCGCCTCGCACTCATTCGCAGAGTGCGTGTCGCAGCGCCACTGCGCATACCTCCGCCCTGAAAGCACGACCTAATCAAACGCCGCGGTGCCGCCTCATACGTTTATTTCTGCCTCAGCTTCTCGCGGGCCATCGTCGCACGCATCGCCCGAGAGACGCTCTCCTTGAGTCCCTCGGGCAGGTCGGCGCAGGCACGCTCTATGCGTGCGAGATCCGCCGGGCGCAAGTCTGGCAGCGGAGGTTTCTCCTTCTTTGGCTTCTTTTCCCGCGCCACCTCAGGGCCTCGAGCACGACCCACCTCGAAGCGCAGGTCGCTCACGGCCACGCCGGCGTGCGCGAGTCGGGCTAGGTAGAGCTCCTTGTTTGTCGCAAGCTCTTGCGCCAACAGGTTTGAATCGAGGCGCACCACCATGACGGGGTCTTTGCCTGCACGTCCCGGCTTGCGCAGCCACACGCCCGTCGTATGCGCCCTCTCACGGTCCCCGTTCGCAGAGAACCATCCACGTGCGGCGCGCTGGGCTGACGAAAGCTTGCCAGCGGCGGCCGCACCAAAGAGGGAGCTGATGACGTCTCCCGCCCGCCTGGGACCGCTTCCGGACGCTTCTCGCCTAAGCATCGAGACCACGCTCCCCGAACTCGACCACCTGCGCGTCTCCGAGAAGGTCGCTTGGGAAGTACTGCAAGTTCGCGGTCGTGACAACCGTCTGAATGCGGCCGCCCACGAACTCGGTGAGTGCCACGCGACGCCGCTCGTCAAGCTCGCTCATCACGTCATCCAAGAGAAGCAGGGGTTGCTCACCAACCACTTCGGCCGCTATCGCCACCTCTGCCATCTTCCACGCCAAGACCACCGAACGCTGCTGCCCCTGGCTACCGAAGCTTCGCACGTCGCGACCGCCGAGGATGAACGTCACGTCGTCGCGGTGCGGACCCGAGAGCGTCATGCCGCGCCTAAGCTCCTCGGCGCGCGTCCGCTCCATGCGATCGAGAAAGAGGTCACGGAGCTCGTCACGCGAGAGGCCGTGTGCCTCCGGTCCCAGCGTGCAATCGTACCTGCCCTCGAGGCTCTCGGTGCCAACACGCGCATAGATCTCACACATCTTTGACCGCAACCGCTCGAATAGCGCCATGCGTGCACGCAGCAGCGTTGCCCCGCCAAGTGCCACCGCAGCGTCCCAGGCTGCCAGCATGCCCTCATCCATGAGGGGATCCTTGAGTAGGCGGTTTCTCTGGTCGACGGCGCGCCCGTATGCGCGCACCACCTTGCGAAAGCTCGCATTCGCCTGTGCCCCAAAGTCATCCAACTCGTCTCTTCTCGCTTTGGCCGACCCCTTGATTAGCGTGAGGTCATCAGGCGTGAAGAGCACCGACATGAGCGTCGCCGAGAGGTCCGCGGGGCGGGCGGGCTTGCCGTTACGCTCGAAGGTTCTTCTCTTGCCAGGCGTGCAGAGGCAGCACACATCAACCACGCGCCCGTCACCCGCAAGGCGAGCCGCCGCCCGCGCGCTCTGGGCACCGTCACGTACCAGCTCATCCGTTCGCGGATGGCGAAACGAAGTGCCCGCCGTTAAGAGCTGCAGAGCTTCCACGGCGTTCGTCTTGCCCGTGGCGTTGGGACCGCAGAACACGTTGAGGCCGGCTGCGAGGTCGATGGTGCGTTCCTCGAAGCAGCGCCAATCATGAAGCGTCAGGCGCCGGACCGCGAGGCCCACGTTCTACATCCTCACCGGCATGAGTAGATAGAGGTAGTTGATGGAGGCGTACGACTTGAATATCGCCGGCTGCATGGAGCTGAGCAGCTCCAGCTCAACATCAGCATCGCCCGAGACAGCAGAGACGCAGTCGAGCACATAGTGGAAGTTGAGCGCTATCGACATGGATTCGCCCTCGACCTCGACTCCCAGAAGCTCGCTCGCCTCGCCTTGGTCGGGAGAAGATGCCGACAGACGCAACACACCGCCGTCCGCGTCTGCGTCGAAGCGAACCGACGGGTTGGACTGCGCGATCACCGAGACACGCCTGAGCGCCTGGGCAAGCTGCTGGGCGTCGAGGCGAACGACGGCATTGCGCGTCGTGGGAAGAAGCTGCCTGAAGTTGGGGAAGTTTCCCTCGATGCGTCTCGACACGTAGGTCGTGCTGCCAAACGAGAAGACGACCTGACTGGCAGTGATGCCAATGGATACGCGCTCCGTCATGGACGGCAGCGCAAGGACGTCATGGAAGGTCGCGCCCGGCACTATCGTCTCGAACGCCTCCTCGGAGTCGGAGGTTTCGGTATTCGAGTCGCAGACAGCCAGTCGATAGGAGTCGGTGGCAACGAGTCGGATGGTGTTGTTCTCGACGGTGAGGAGCACGCCCGAGAGAATGGGGCGTGAGGTGTCCTTGCTCACAACCTTGTACACCTTGTCAACCATGCTGGTAAGGAGCTCGCTGGGCAGCTCTATCGAGCGCTCGGGGTCGATGTCCGGGAACTCGGGGAAGTCTCCCGGATTGAGCGTGTTGAGCCTGAAGTGCGAACGCTCGCATGACACAGTCGCCTGCGTGCCATCATCGGCAATCGTCACCGCGGAGTCTGGAAGGTTTTTTGCCACGTTGGAGATGACCTTGCCGGAAACGACCATCGCGCCATCTTCCTCGACGTTGGCCGCTATGGCATGACGTATAGAGATGTTGCCGTTCGTACTCTGGAACTCAACACTACCCTCGGACGCCTCTATCTTTACGCCTGTGAGAATGGGCATCGATGCTGCACCTGCAATGCCCTTCGACACGACACTGAGGGCGCGCTGTAGCGCGGACTGGCTTACAGTGAACTTCATCTCTCCTCCTTCTAATATTTAGATATTAAAGAATACAGTAGTAGTAACAGGTCGTGTTCAAATGTGAATAAGTGCGAATACACGCAGGTAGGTGTGTGTATTGTGATACGGTTTCGGCCGCTCGGCGCTCAACAGTTTCGTCTTTGTACACGATGTCTTAAATTGCTTTCTACTCGAAGTGCGCACTTATGAGCCTCCGTCCCCACGCCGTTAACAGGTTTTCGACAGGCTCCGGGCTTATTCGAGAATCTGGTCGCGGATGCGGGCGATGCGGTCTTGTAGAATTCGGTCTTCGGCAATGGCGAGCTCGATGACACCGATGCTGTGCTTCACCGTGGCGTGTGTCCTGCCGCCGAACTGCTTGCCTATGTCGGCTAGGGTGTTGTCGGTGAGCTCGCGTGTGAGCCATATGGCCACATGTCTCGGCTCCATGAGCTCTTTGTTGCGCTTCGAACCCACAAGCTGTGTGTGGTCGATGCCATAGCTGCTTTCTACGGCTTCTTGTATCTGGGCGACGGTGACGCGACGCTGACCTGAGGGCCACTTCTGCTCGGCAGCTGCAACGACATCCGCCTCTTCGAGATGCCCGCCTGTCGCTTCGCGCTGGTAGGCGAGCATGAGGCAGGACTGCACGTACCCCTCGATAACGCGAATGTTTGTCCCGGCGAGCTCTGCCATCTTGCGGCGCAAGTCCTCGTCGATGTGGGCGTCGATGCCAGGTACATGCTGCTCGCGCGCATCCGTGCGCATGCGCTCGTAGAATGCGTCGATGAGCTGGAGCTTGAGCTCGTAATCGGGGACCTGGATGGATACCGTCATGCCCGAGTCGAGTCGACTTGTCACACGCTCGTCGAAGCGCGATTGGCCCATGCCAAGCTCAGAGGGAGTGCGATCAGCGGCGAGAACTATCTGTTTGCCGTGGCTTACGAGGTAGTTGAACGTGTCGTAAAAGAAGCCAATGGTGCCCGCGGCAGTGCTCATGAGCTGGATGTCGTCAATAATGAGCACGTCGATGGCGTGGTAGTTCTCGGCGAGAGCTTCGGGCGCACCTGTCCTTGCGTTCTTCATTGCGCGGGAGTAATCATCGATGAAATCCGTGGCCACGCGATAGGCACAGAGGCGCTCCGGGTCGTTCTGGGCGATGTAGTTCTGTATTGCGCGTAGCAGGTGGGTCTTGCCGAGGCCACTCTTGCCGTAGATGAAAAGTGGGTTGTAGTTTCGGCTGCCGTTCGCCACCTGCTTTGCCGCGTCGAGGGCGAATTTGTTTTGCGGGCCTTCGACGAAACGGTCGAAGGTGAGGGTGGATCCGGCGGTGCCAAGGTCTTCGACGAGTGGATTGGCCTTGCGGGAGGCAGGCTCGTCGCGAGGGGCAGGGCGCTTGACCTGGGGTGGAGCGGGCTGCGGCGCGGGGACGGCCGCCTCCCGTTCGCGTGTGGGTTTGCGCGCCGCACGTGTGACGTCAACCACGACTGATATCTGGGAGAATGCAACCTCTGAGGCGACCTCGTCGATGCGGGAGGCCATGCGGGCCAGTGTGCGCTGGACGAAGCGCGAACTCGTGCTTATGTGCAGAGAACTCTCGTCGAGCGCAGTCGCGTTACAGCTCCTGAGCATGGCCACCGTTGCAGCTGGCAGCTCTTCGGCTTCCAGCGTGGCCACCACGTCATCCCACAGTGCCTCGGCATCAGATTCGTTCGTGGTCTCCATCTCTCTCCTTGTCGATATGCGTTAGTGAGGCAACAGTATATGATGAAAACCGTCAGACGGTTGTCAAGAATGTCGAAAACTCCGCAAACGTCATGCGAATGGTTTTTAATGCCGATGTTAATGCTGCTGGAGGTATGCCCGGCCCATGGAAGTGAGGCGCCGTTTTTGACCTTCTTTGCGTACGAGTCCCTGATCTTCGAGAGCCTGTAGCTCCCTCGTCCACGTGGGCTGAGAGCCACCGAGTGCGCGCGCGAGGTCCGATGGGCCGACGCTTTCGTGGGATTTCAGATACTGTAGTACCTCACTGCCACGTTGCGAGAGATTAATCCAGGAGAATTCCGATCCCGTAGTGGATCCCTCTGGTTGGGTTTGGGGTTGCTCGGGTTGCTGCTGCCATGGTTGGGGCTGCCCTGCGCTGGATTGCGGCATGTTGATTTGTTGGGTGGGCCAACCTTGCTGTTGGGGCGTGCTCTGTTGCCATGGCTGGGGCGGCCAGCCTTGCTGCTGGGGATACCCTTGCTGCTGAGGGTATACCTGCTGCTGGGGATACCCCTGCTGAAGCCAGGGCGCCTGCGAGGGAGATTCCTGCTGTTGCCAAGTGCCCTGCCAAGGCTGATTTGGCCAATTTGGCTGCTGCTGCCAGCCCTGCTGCTGGGGATACCCTTGCTGTTGCCACGGCGCCTGCGGCCACCCGCTCTGCTGCTGCGCCATGCCTGGCATGACTGGCTGGGCGGTGCTTGCGTCAACTGCGACTGCCGAGAGCGTCACCACGGTACCACCCGCCATGTTGTCTTCTATGCTCAACGACCCGCCCTTGTCAGTCATGTATTGCTTGACGTAGGGAAGGCCAGAGCCGACACCACGTATGTAGCGACGCATCTCTTCGCTTGCCGAGGTTGTGCCGTATTGCATTGCCCGTTCCTTCTGGCGGATGCCTGGGCCTTGGTCGGAGAAGCGAATTGTGTTGCCATGGTTGAGTATGGACACCGTGGGTTCTATGAAATACGCATGTATGAGGTTTTCGACAATCTCACGTATGACCATGAAGGGAATGGTACCTCCCTGCGATTGGGAGAGCTGGGTCACCTGCAGGGTTATCTCTTCGAGGTAAGGACGCACGTCTTGAGGCTCGACTACCACGACTCGAGGCGCCGCCGAGTTATCGTCGTATACAGCGATGCGGGCCGGATGTCGGGGAACGAGTGCGGAAGGGTCCGCCCCCGAAGCGTCCCCGTTTTCCACGAAGGGGTAGAAGTCCTCTGCCACGCTCGCTCCTCTCGACATTTCAACAGACTGTGAACGACTGACGAAAACTTTCATGACGAAATTCATGTGCAAGAAAGTTTTCAACAGCTGTGAATAAGATGATGAAAACACGCGAATAGATACGAAAAACAGCGCGGAAATTCTAGCACGATGAATGAAAGTTAACGCAACAAAGGAAGAATTCATGCACTGTGCGGAGGGATTTTATTCAGACGTACGAGCGTGTCTACGAATAATTGCGCACGCGGTAGGGGTGAGTCCTTGCGGACATCGCCCAGTTGGTACGTGCAACCTTGCAGGTAGAGAAAACATATCGGATACCACAACAATTCTTGACAGGCGTGGCAGCCCTCCCCTACAATCGAAAAACTTGAGTCTAACCTGCTGGGATAATCCCCAGTCCACGGAATAGCACAGGAGGAATCATGAAGCGCACGTATCAGCCCAACAAGAGGAAACGCGCGAAGACCCACGGTTTTCGCGCTCGCATGGCGACCAAGGGCGGCCGTAAGGTATTGGCGCGTCGCCGCGCTAAAGGCCGCAAGCGTCTCACCGTTTCGGATTAGACGAATCGTATGGAGACCATCAAGTCCAGATCGGACTTTGAGTGGGTCTTCACGAACGGTCGCCGCTTAAGCAGCTCGCTTGTGCGACTGTGCGTAGTGGGGGACTTGTCCCATGAGGGTAGGGTCGCGTTTGTGGCGGCGAGACGACTCGGCAACGCGGTGTTTCGCAACAGGTGCAAGAGAGTATTGAGAGAGGCAGCCCGTGCATGTGATTTACCATGCGCGGGTGCCGATATCATTTTATTTGCGACACGAGCGACGCATGACGCAAAGCCGAGTATGGTGGCGGGAGAGCTGGAACGATTACTCGCTAAGGCGAACGTGCGATGAGCGTGAAACGTGGAGTTGCGACGCGCTGCCTCTGCTGCGCGGTGCGAGGATATCGCCGATATGTCTCGCCACTACTGCCACCCTCGTGTATCTACAGCCCGACATGTTCGGCATACGCACTTGAGGCTTTGGAGAAGTACGGTGCGGCCCGCGGGAGTTGGCTCGCGTTTCGGCGCATTATGAGATGCCACCCGCTTCACAAAGGGGGATACGACCCCGTTCCCTAGGCTAGTTTGTTCATACGAGACATAGAAAGCGAAGGCCCTCGTACCATGTGGGAAGCATTTATAAAACTTATAACGCAGATCCTCACATCGCTGCACGGATTGTGTGGCGACTGGGGACTCGCAATTATCATCCTTACGCTCATCGTGCGTATCCTCATCATGCCGCTTATGACGAAGTCCACCCGCTCCTCAGCGAAGATGCAGGTTTTGCAGCCAAAAATGCAGGAGTTGCAGGAGCGCTATGCGGACGATCCCGAGCAACTGCAAAGGGAGATGAGCAAGTTCTACGCGGAGAACGACTTCAATCCCCTGGGTGGATGTCTTCCAATCTTGCTGCAGATGCCCATATTCTTTGCTCTTTTTGGTGTGATTCGCAACGTCGGCGAACTCTCTGGCGGTCACGCATCGTTCTTTAATATCGTGCCTGACCTGACGGTAGGCCCTGCGCAAGTTATAGCCGAGGCAGGATGGGTGGCTGCAGCCATATATATATTTCTTGACGTACTCTTTGGAGCGCTCACACTCGTTCCCATGCTGCTCAATACAAATATGTCAACAGATCCACAGCAGCAGCGCACGAGTCGCACGATGGGAATATTTATGGCCGTATGGATGGTGTGGATTGGTTGGGGACTACCCTCAGGTGTTCTCCTCTACTACAACACGTCGGCGATATGGCAGGTTGCTCAGCAGCAGTTAATCACCAAGCGAGTGATGGCTGAGGCAAAGGCAGAGGCTGAAGCCAAGATGGCGGAAAAGCCCATCGAGATCGATGTGGTCCGGCGAGACCGCAAGAAGCGCCCGCACAAGAAGGGTTAGCGCATAGTTTGCTACAGGACGGGCATGGCACAAGTTGCCATGCCCTTAGCATATAGTTTGGAGGTATCTGATATGGCGGATGACAAGGTGAATGCATCCGAGACTCCCGTAGAGAAGCCAGACCGCTACGCCGAGATGCGTGAGCATTACGCCAAGGGAGAGGAACTCACCGAGGACGAAGTTGATGCCATTGCTGACATCGCAGTGTCGCATGTACGGAGTCTCTTGTCGTATTTCGGAGAGAACAACATTACCATCGACGAATATGAAGGCGATGACGGAGAGTTGATTCTTGACGTGACAGGAGGCAATCTAGCCGTTCTCATCGGTCGGCACGGTCGCACGCTCGACGCGCTGCAGATGGTCGTGTCATCGCTGATGAGCGCTGTGCTTCGCTTCCATTATCCCGTGGTGGTAGATATAGAGGGGTACAAGATGCGTCGCAAGGATAAACTGCGCACGCTGGCCCTGCAAGCTGCTGCGCGTGCAAAGCGGCAGCACTCTAAGGTGACACTGCCTCCTATGAATGCCTACGAGCGACGTCTCGTACACTTGGCATTGGTGGGCGACGACTACGTGACGACTCATTCCGAGGGGGAAGATCCCTCTCGTCGTGTGATTGTGACGGCGCTTCGTGGCTGACGTGCGTAAACTCGCAACGAGGGAGCAGTGGGCTGTTCTGCGACGACATCTCGATCTCGTGATCGAGCGCAACCAAAGGCTCAACCTCACTCGCATCACGTCTTGGGATGAAGCGGTCTGCTTGCACATCGTTGATTCGCTGCTCCTGCAGGATGCCTTCGCAAAGGCTCCTGCAGGAGCTTTCGTTGACATAGGGACGGGGGCTGGATACCCAGGGATTCCATTGGCAATCGTCACTGGACGCAAGGGTACCTTGGTGGATTCCGTGGGGAAGAAAGCTCAGGCGGTGCAAGAGTTCGTGCATGAGCTTGGTCTTGAAGAGCAGCTGAGGGTTGAGTCCGATCGTATAGAGGAGCTGGCTCGGCGTGAGCGAGGACGGTATGCTGTAGTCACGGCACGAGCCGTCGCCCAGACTGGTGTGCTAGTGGAATACGCCGCACCTCTTTTGAAAAATGGTGGGCGTTTGGTCGTTGCAAAGGCACATCCCAGTAAAGAAGAGCTCGCCCAAGGGGATCGTGTTGCAAAGATTTGTGGGATGAAGCGGGTTTCACGTGAAACGTATGAATTGCCTAAAGGTTTGGGACACCGGGAAGTCATATCGTATGAGCGCGTGCGAAACCCAAGCGTTCGACTTCCGAGAGCAATTGGCATGGCGCAGCATCAACCTTTAGGCCTTTAATACATCACGTAGCAAAGACAAATACGCCACGTATTACCTTGCATGAGAGTAATACGTGGCGTATTTGCTAATTGAAATACATACTATGGAAAATTCGAACCTAATCGACCAATGAACCAGAATCCGCAGCTGAGAGTCCTAATGAACGAATGTATTAATGAGCGTATCCAGTTTGGTCGTTCATGATCGATGCACAGATCAGGTAGTTGGAGAATGACCAAGATATGAATCGGTTTTAGTATTGTTAAATACAATACAATACTCGAATGAAATACGTAGTTCAAAATCATAATACATATGTATGAAACCGCTAAAGACTCGAAATTGTTAATACAATATAAATGTAAGTACATACACTGCTACTCACTGAGTGCGTCTGCGAACACTAAGTGCATTCACTCTCTATGAGGGACATTGGCCATGTACGAAAACCTGCGGCTGCAGAACACGAGACGGAAAGCGCGCATGCAAATGTAAACAGGTCTAGTGATGAAATCTACGATTCTGTTGTCTTTCAAATGTAATACACAAAGATGATGCTGGATTACGTCGGTATTACTATCAAAGAACTCTGAATGGTTCAAAAGGAAATAGATAATACATATGTGTGCATATTAATATAAGCCTCTGTTAGACCACCGTTGACATCGTTCGATGCCTGATTAATGTCCGGACCCCCTGCTATGGTGGTAGTCGCCAAACAAAGCCATCCACAGAGGGGGTCCCATGTACGAGAGTATACTACAGGACGCGCTTCTGCTGCCCCGGCAGCTGAAGGAGGAGCTGGTCGCCGCGCTGAGGGCGGCGATCTTCGAGGAGATGGCGTCGAGGCCCGCCGAGGAGCCGTCAAGGTGCCCGAGGTGCGGGCACGCCCACGTCGTCTCCAAGGGGCGCGACCGCGACGGCGGCAGGAGGTGGCTCTGCCGCGGCTGCGGCAGGACGTTCTCGGCCAAGACCGCGGGCGTGCTCGCGCTCTCCAGGCTCGGGGCAGACACGTGGTCGGCCTACGTCGAGGGCATGGTCGAGGGCCTTTCCCTCAGGAAGCTGGCCGAGAGGTGCGGCGTGTGCCTGAAGACGTCCTGGTACATGCGCATGCGCGTGTGCTCGGTCATGGAGTCGAGGCTCGCGCCCTTCCGCTGCTCTCCTGGCACCAGCGTCCAGATCGACGAGAAGTACCCCAACGAGTCGCTCAGCGGCAACCGCGACCGGGCGCGGGTGAAGATGCCCAGGGAGCCGCACGCGAACGGCCACGGCGTGACCAAGCGG
>CACXDP010000009.1 GCA_902766445.1 uncultured Coriobacteriaceae bacterium | reverse complement strand
TCTTGATCTGCCCGATGTGATTGAAGCAGACGAGCTCGAAGGAAAGCCCCCTCCAAGCCGAGATCGCGGGGGACGTCTGGCCGCTCTGCCAAAACCGCTCGTCCAGGCTACCGCTGTCCCTCACGAACCTCTGCCAGTATTTGCAGAACAGGTCGACGAGCTTGTAGTGCTCTTGACGTCTACTCACACCAAACGGCACGTACCGGACGACGAAGTCGCTGGCCACCAAGGCCCCGAGCGCCTTGGTGAGCCGACCTCCGTCCGACACGCCCAGCCCCTCGCAGATCTCCTTCTTCGTGAGGCCCGCACGCCTCGTACAGAGCAGGCCAACGACCGACTTCATATACTCGGGGTCGCCAAACACGGACGCGAAAAGCCTGTCGTACTCGTCTCGGAGGATGGCACGCCTCGAAAAGAACACCCGGTCGACGTTCTGGGCGAGGCTGAGCCCATCCTCGAAGTAGCCCAGGTAGTAGGGGATGCCGCCCAAGACCATGTAGCTCTGCGCGACGTCGTAGCGCGAGAGGCGCACGCCCCTCGAAGCGAGGTACTCCTCGCACTCCCGAAGCGTGAACGGCATGAGCTTGATGGCGTGCGTAACCCTGCCGTACAGGCCGCCGTGGTTGTTGATGAGCTTGTCCAGCACCCAAGAGCTGGCACTTCCGCACACGACGAGCATGAGGTTCTTGCGATGGCAGCACCAGTTGTTCCAGAATCCCTCGAACGCTGTCATGAACCCGGAACGGGGGCGTGTCGAGCCGCGGCAGCTCGTCGAGGAAGACGACCTGCCTCCCACCGTCGTCGAGCTCCTCCAAGAGCGTCTCAAGCATGAAGAACGCCTCCAGCCAGCCCTTTGGCCGCCGCGAGCGCTTCATGCCGTGCCTCAAGAGCGAGTAGTAGAACTGCTCAAGCTGGTCCTTCAGAGAGGCGCCTGTGCCGTTCTCCACGGGAGACAGGCCCGCATGCCGAAAGGTGATCCTGCCACGGAGCGTCTCGTCCACCAGATAAGTCTTGCCAACCCTGCGCCGCCCGTATACGGCAATCAGCTCGGCCCTCCCGCCGTTTTAAAGGCTCAAGAGCTCCTGTTTCTCTTCGTCGCGCCCTATCATGCGATAACCTCGTTTAATAGTGCGACGAACACTCGTAAATCTATTTCGTCGCATGTTTGAAGACGTTACGATGATACGCTGGTCGTGACGGGCGTTCAACGTCCATGGCTCAAGATCGCGCAGCCGCCTCGCCGTAGACGCGATGCGTCTCTTCGTCGAAGAACACAGCAAAGATGAAAATTGTCTCAGTTCAGTTGGCATTCCCAGACCGCCGACGTGGCTGGCGCCTACATGTCGCGTTACTTGGGTTTTGCGTTAGCGTAGCGGCGTTCCTTGAGATTGACGTTCGTGAGATACGCCTTCCTTAAGATTGACGTTACCGTGGCCGGATTCCCCGTGTTTTGCGTTCGCGTGACAAGAGCCGCCACACCAACGTCAGTCAGGAGGCAAAAACCCACACCAACGTCAAATCCATGGAACGCGTGCCATGCCGACGTTGATTCACGGGAACGCCTCGCAAGGTCGGACGGATAGACCTCCTCTGCGGTTCGAACGTCCGAAGGGTCGCGGAACAGAACCGTCCAATACTAGCCCATGAGCGACTGCTGACCCATATTTCTAGGACTGAACCATGCTTACGACAGGCTCCGACAATCTGAGATCATCGTCTTGCCCGCGACAATGATACCAACAATGGCTAGCACGTTATTCGTGTATGCTGGTTCTAAGATCCGATGGATGGTCGAAATCATTCGATTGGGCACGGGGTTAAACATGCATGGTGAGCCCCGAGCATTTTTGCGTGCATTGTTTTATCTCTATATGGGCTCTTAAGAGATGCTGGTGTACGACTGAAGTCATCCCACAAAAGCTTGCGGTTTTTTATTACATCACGAACGACTGTTATTCCAACGAAACGTGGTAATGCAAAAGCTCTTAATTCCTATGTGTTAGAGTCAGAGTTGCTGATTAATTACTCGGTTGGGGGCCGAAATGTTTTCTTTGGATTTCGACTTGGCAAAGTCCTGTGCGGACAACATGACGTCTGTTGCTAAGGTGCTGGATGATGTGAGCAGTTCGCTTGCGTCAATGAACATGAGCGCATCTATGTACGGACAAGTCGCAAGCTCCTACCAATCGAGCGTCCAGAAACTGTCTTCATCCGTCGGTGACGAGGGCCAAGACATGAGCACCCGGGCCACGGCGCTTACCGATATCATTGACGTCGCAAAGGATTACGAGAAGCGGGTTGGGGACTTGGTCTCAGAGAACCTCTTCGATAACTCGCAACTTTTTAACAGCGACAGCGACTATGGTGTTGACGAAGACGACGACTATGGCGGAGATCAAGGAGATATGTATCACAACCGTTCTGGATGGGACGTTCCATTGTTTGATTTCCGCCTCTTCCAAGACGGCAAGATTTTCGATTACGTCCGTTCTTACGATAGGTTCAAAGACTATTCCGATGACCAAGTCGCCAAGCTGCTCGAAAAAATCAACAGTGGATGCGGCTACGTTGCGATGGCAAACTCCATATTTGCACAGTACGAGTCGAATCCTGAGGAGTTCGAGCGCGTCTTTGGCTTCCCCATGCGCGACAGCAATGGCAAGTTCGACACCAATCGACTGATTCTGGATTTCTTCTGCAATACGGACGATACTTACTACCTCAACGAAAGCGGTGGCACAAATGCACTGTTGCAAGATGTGCTTGGGGACTACGCTAGCCATCCAGAAGATTTTAAAGCAGATTTTGGCGCTGAGCTCTGGAAAGATCCAAAAGCTAGAACCTATACCGATGAAGCTATTCAAGCAGTTTTAGACAGATACCAGGATCAAAGCGAAGTTATTATTCCGTCTGAAGACGGAGGAACGACTAATTATTCGCTTCAAAATCGACTGTCACATTATCTCAGCGAGCGCGGAGTCAATTACGAGTGCACGATAGACAGGGGACCCATGACAGCTCAAGAGGTACGGACAAAGCTTGATAGCGGCTATTGTGTAAATCTTGGTACAGCCGGCAATATAATTAATCTGTATGACGAAAACGGAAACGTACTTTATGATAATCTGGGGGGTCACAGGATGACCGTGACGGGGGTTACGGACGACGGCAACTACATAGTCTCGTCATGGGGCGATAAATATATCGTACATCCCAATGAATTAACTAATGGTCCGAATTGGGTCTTTATGGATGTAATACAGTAAGATGCAGCAGTGGCGAACAAGAATTATTACAGGGATAGCCATCGCGGTAAGTCTAGCACTAATAGGTATATTTCTACATGCCATGGTTCGCTCACCGGATATTACGCCAAAAGTGGACGAAGCCAGACACAGTGAAACTAGTCAGAAGGAGGACGGAGTCGTGCGCGAAATCGTGACCGTTGAGAGTATTACGGATGAAATCCTCGTGCTTAGAACAACGAAAGATGAACTCTACTATGTTGACGCGGCAAGTGGCGAAGGACTAGAAACTGGTGATTATTCAATCATTATCTATGATTCAGATGACAAAGTCCTCGCTGGTGATCACTACAATGTGACTCCAATGCTACTTGAGCAAGCCACCAACAAGGCGATTGAGAAAGAAAACAACGCTCAGTTTTAAATCCCCGGCACTCACCCACCCACAGAAACACGCCACTAGGAGAGAACATGACGAGCCATGACATTAATCTGAACTATCAAGAAGCGCTAAAGCAGGCAAACCAGCTTCGTGCCCATGCAGATGATTTACGCGAAGCGTATAACGACTACAATAATTCGCTTGCAGACTTGGAGAGTGCGTGGCAGGGACCAGAGGCGCAGAAATTCATTTCTTCCGCCCATGTGCGCGCGAAGAAGCTGACACAGACAGCAACGCTGCTTGACAACACTGCGCAGGCAATCGAAAAGACTGCGGCGTTGTTTCAGCGCGCAGAGCTGCAAAAACTGCAAGCCCAAAGCCAAAGCCACTAGACAAGGCATACCCTGTCTCCGTCACAAAACCTCAGTCGCGCTTAACAACGAAATCCTCGTCGGCCAATGAAAAGCGCTGGCCCATGGGTATGTTTATCTGCTTGTTCGGCGCCAACCGTCTTCCTTGCACCCATGTGCCATTTGGGGACTCCAGATCAACGAGACTCACGAAATCCCCGCCACACACCAGAATCGCGTGGTTACGGCTTATCTTGGGATTGCCCGTGACCTGGACCTCGTTGTGCGAGCCTCTTCCAACATACATCCTTTGATTCGCCGTGATTGGGTATATCTCTCCGGTAGACAGGCGCTCCATCACGCATCGAATCCGCGAGACCCCCCGCCCACGCGTACGCCCTCTGCCGTTCTGCTCATCGACGCCGTTCCACAGGTGCTTTTTCGTGTCATCGGCGCCCTTCGTCGTGCCCCCATTTGTATATGGATCACGCCATGAGTCTCCCTTACGATCATGGGCGACCTTCGCACTATCGACACCACATTGGTTTCGCAAGAATGTTCGAAACGCATTGGCCGAAAAGACGCTGTTTTGGTTGAGGACAAAGGCTTCGAGCTTGGCAGAGAGCATTTCTGTAGAGGGAGATACAAATGACAGGCGACGAGGATTGCCGAGAGCGCGCAGCATCGTAAGCGGAGAATTGTCCACCGTAAAGGGCACGTTATCCAGGGGGGTAACCACGAAGCGCGGTTGCGACTGGTCATCCACAAACACGCTTGAGGAGTCAAACAGGATTAATTCTGTCGGAATATGGCGCGAAGAGCATGTGTCCAAAACTCCCTGAACACTCAGCATCAGTTTCATGAACACCGCATCATCGAGCACGCTGTGCTTTAGAAACTTTTTGAGGCTGACCAACCCGCCAACATCATAGTGAAGCAAGGTACCGCTTCGCGTTTCCTCATAGCCAAAACGCAGCAGGTTGATCTCGTTAACTTCGTTCAGCCACTTCGCACGCCGCGTATCGAGGTACTCCCCTCGCTGAGCGATGATGAGGAGCTCCCTCCCCTTAAAATACTTGTTGAACGCAAATTTCTTCTTCATGGCATCGCCCCCATCTACCTAGACGATGCGCTTACCGCAACGCAGCCGATGTCTCGCGTGCGCATACAAAGAAGGACTCTCCCCCGATCAAAAACTTATCGTCTGCATGCAAGCGAGTTGGAGTATGGGGGGCAAGGCGTCTGTTGTATGCATACGTCCCGTACTCTGACCCACAGTCTTCTATGACGACGCTAGCATTCTCAACCCAAATGCGCAGATGCACGCCTTGCATGAACGGGTTGCCCCTCACCACGAGGTTGCAACCTTGAGATGACCCCATCGTTAGCGCACCACCCGACATCGGCAAAGAAAAGACCTCCCCCGTGTCTTCCCTCCTTACCGAAAACGTCTGGTTGCGGAACGTGGGTAAATTGCCATTCGCAAAGAGGTCATTCACGAACATGCCCGTATGTTCTTCTGGCTCATCATAACGATCGACATCAACAGGCGAATCGTCACTGTCGACGTCAAAGCTATCGTCCAGAATCTCCCCTAGCAGTCTGCCGTATTTGTTTGCGGAGAAGACCTTATCGCCGTGCACGAACTTTTGTATAGTATCGCGTTGCCACTCACCTTCCGCAGTCTGCCAGTGCATACGCTTGGGATCGCTCATA
>CACXDP010000008.1 GCA_902766445.1 uncultured Coriobacteriaceae bacterium | reverse complement strand
CTTCGGCGATTACGGCATCCGCGCCGAGGAGGCTCACTGGAGCACCAACCGCCAGATCGAGGCCTGCCGTGTTGCCATGACCCGTCGTATGAGGCGTGGCGGCAAGGTATGGATCACGATCTTCCCCGACAAGCCCATCACAAAGAAGCCTGCTGAGACCCGCATGGGCTCAGGCAAGGGTAACCCAGAAGAGTGGGTAGCCGTGGTAAAGCCTGGCCGCATCATGTTTGAGATTGATGGCGTGCCCGAGGACGTCGCCAGGGAAGCTCTTCGACTGGCGCAGCACAAGCTGCCGATCAAGACAAAGATCGTCTCTCGTGCCGATCAGGCCCAGGAGGTGTAGCACGTATGAAGTACAAGGAAATTCAGGCGCTCAGCGATGCCGAGCTTGCGGCCAAGCTTGAGGAGGGTCGTGCAGAGCTCTTCAACCTGCGCTTCCAGATGGCTACGAGTCAGCTCGACAACACCGCCCGTGTAAAGCTCGTCCGCAAGGACATCGCCCGCGTCCAGACCGAGATTCGTGCCCGCGAGATCGCGGCCGAGGCACAGAAGTAGATAGCAGGTGAGGCTCAACATGGCAGAAACGTCCACTCGCAACGCACGTAAGGTCCGTACGGGCATCGTTATCTCGCGCTCCGGCGACAAGACTGTCACCGTAAAGATTAACTACCGCAAGCATCATCCGAAGTACGGCAAGATGATGACCGTCTCCAAGAAGCTCCATGTTCACGACGAGAACAACGAGTGCGGCCTTGGCGACACCATCCGCGTCATGGAGACGCGTCCCCTCTCCAAGACCAAGCGCTGGCGCATGGTCGAGATCGTCGAGCGCGCCAAGTAGCGTGAGGAGGTAGACGAATGATTCAGATGGAAACCATGCTCAACGTCGCCGACAACAGCGGCGCTCGTCGAGTGAAGTGCATCAAGGTGATTGGCGGCTCCAAGCGGCGCTATGCTGGCATCGGCGACGTCATCATCTGCGCGGTGCAGGAAGCCACGCCAAACAGCGCGGTCAAGAAGGGCGACATCGTTCGCTGCGTCATCGTGCGCACAAAGAAGGAAACCCACCGCAAGGACGGCAGCTACATCCGCTTCGACCAGAACGCCTGCGTCGTCGTGGACAAGGAAGGCGAGCCCCGTGGCACCCGTATCTTTGGGCCTGTCGCTCGTGAGCTGCGCGACCGCAAGTACATGAAGATCGTCTCGCTCGCGCCCGAGACGCTGTAGGGAGGTATGGATCAATGCCTAAGATGAACGTAAAGTCGGGCGACCAGGTCCAGGTGATCTCCGGTAAGGACAGGGGTGCCACCGGCGAGGTGCTGCGCGCCTATCCGCGTGAGGGCAAGGTCAAGGTCGAGGGCGTCGCCATCGTCAAGAAGGCCCAGCGTCCCACCCAGGAGAACCAAAACGGCGGATGGAAAGAGATTGAGGCAAAGATTGACGTCTCCAATGTCATGCTCATCTGCCCGAAATGCGGCAAGCCCACCCGCGTCGGTCACGCCAAGAACGACGAGGGCAAGAAGGTTCGCGTCTGCAAGAAGTGCGGCCACCAGTTCTAAACTCTGACGCATAACGTCATTCGAAAGGCCCTTCACTTCGGTGGAGGGCCTTCTGTGTGGCCTTCTGTGTGACATATATCTGTCTTGTATCCGCACACACAACGCACACAACGATAGGGTATTATGCTCCCTTGTGTCTATAGGGCACCCATGGCTTCCGGCATGCCAAACCGGGAGGTGCGAGGTCGGTACCCCGCACGTCATCCATCCACGAGTTAAGGAGTTGCTCATGGCAGAAGAGAAGTACGTCCCGCGTCTCAAGCAGCAGTACATCGAGACTGTTCGCGACGAGCTTCAGAAGAAGTTCGAGTACAAGAACGTCAACCAGATTCCGAAGTTCGAAAAGATTGTTGTAAACATGGGCGTTGGCGAGGCAGCCCAGGACTCCAAGGCCATCGACGGTGCCGTCGCAGACCTGCGCACCATCACCGGTCAGCAGCCCATCGTCACGCATGCCCGCAAGTCCATCGCTACCTTCAAGCTGCGCCAGGGCATGGCCATCGGCGCTAAGGTCACGCTTCGTGGCGACCGTATGTGGGAGTTCCTCGATCGTCTCATCTCGATTGCAATCCCGCGCATCCGCGACTTCCGCGGCATCTCGCCGAAGAGCTTTGACGGACGTGGCAACTTCTCGATGGGTGTCACCGAGCAGCTCATCTTCCCCGAGATCGATTACGACAAGATCGATCGTACCCGCGGTATGGACATCACCATCGTCACCACCGCAAACACCAACGAGGAGGGCAAGGCCTTGCTCGACGCATTCCACTTCCCGTTCAAAGCTGAGTAGACTGCCATATGACGCACCGGGGGAGTACCCCCGGTGCTTTTCACGCCGTTAGGAGTCCTGGTTTGTCAGGACTTGAGCAATAAAGGAGGAGTTTTGGCTAAGACATCGATGATCGTCAAGGCAGCGCGTGAGCCGAAGTTTTCGACGCGCACGCAGAACCGTTGCCAGCGGTGTGGGCGTCCCCACTCCGTGTACCGCAAGTTCGGTCTGTGCCGCGTTTGCTTCCGCGAACTCGCGAGCAGGGGCGAGCTTCCGGGCGTCCGCAAGGCCAGCTGGTAGGCGCTGGGCAACCGGGCTCTCGCGTACAGGCGCATCCGTCAAGGGCGGAAGCGAACCATTCGCGTAGGTTCATCAGTAACGAAGGAGACAGTAAATGAAGATAACCGACCCTATTTCGGACATGCTCACGCGCATCCGCAACGGCAACAGCGCCAACAAGGCGGAGGTCTCTATGCCCTCTACCAAGGTGCTCGTCGAGGTGGCGCGTGTTATTTGTGAGGAAGGGTACATCGAGGGCTATAGCGTCGAAGACACCACGCCCCAAAAGACCCTCCATGTGACGCTCAAGTATGGCGAGAAGCGTGCCAAGATCATTCGCGGCATCAAGCGCATCTCCAAGCCGGGTCGTCGCATCTACGCCAAGGCCAACGAGCTGCCCCGCGTGCTCGGTGGTCTGGGCATCGCCGTTATTTCGACCTCCAAGGGCATGATGTGCGACCGTGACGCCCGCAAGCTCGGCGTCGGCGGCGAGGTCATCTGCTACGTCTGGTAATTCTTCGCAGGAAAGTTAGGAGGAGACAATGTCTCGTATTGGTAAGCACCCAGTCCAGATTCCTGCCGGAGTAACCGCGACGGTCGAGGGCAACACCGTGCAGGTCAAGGGACCCAAGGGCGAGCTTGAGCGCAGCTTCTCTTCGCTGCTCGAGCTGGTCTACGAAAACGATGCCATCACGGTCAAGATTCCGCGCACGCCCGAGACGGCAGACCTCAGCCACGAGGACTTCAAGCGCACCAAGGCATACAAGGCGGCTAATGCCATGCAGGGCCTCACCCGTACCCTCATCGCAAACATGGTTGAGGGCGTGAGCCAGGGCTTCAGCAAGCGCCTCGAGATGACGGGCGTCGGCTACCGCGCGACTCTCAAGGGCACAGACTTGGACCTTTCGCTTGGATATTCTCATCCCGTGATCTACAAGGCTCCCGAGGGCATCAGCTTTGAGGTGCCCGACAACACTCACATCGTTGTCAACGGCATCAGCAAGGAGCAGGTTGGCCAGGTCGCGGCAGAGATTCGCGCCAAGCGTCCGCCAGAGCCGTACAAGGGCAAGGGCATCCACTACCAGGGCGAGCACATCCGCCGCAAGCTGGGCAAGGCCGCCAAGTAGTAGGAATAGCAGCGTAAAGTCCACCACCCCGTCAGGTGATGGCATTCGAAGGAGTAGGAATGAACAAACAGCAGAAGAAAAGGGCTGGTCTGCACCGTCGCGCCCGCGCCGTGCGCCCCAAGGTTTACGGTACGCCCGATCGTCCGCGCCTCACCGTGCATCGCACCAACGCCCACATCTACGCCCAGGTCATCGACGACGCCGATGCAAAGACCATCTGCGCCGCCTCCACCTTGAGCCCCGAGTTCCGTGCCACGGGCAAGGTCGGGTCAAACAAGGAGGCCGCGGAGTTCGTGGGCAAGCTCATTGGCGAGCGTGCGCTCGAGAAGGGCGTTACGGCCGTGCGCTTCGACCGCAGCGGCTTCCTGTATCATGGCCGCATCAAGGCCCTTGCGGACGGTGCCCGTGCAGCGGGCCTGAAGTTCTAGGAGGATAGACATGCCACGTGAACAGCGTAGAAACGACAGGCGCCAGCAGCAGGAGTCCGAGTTCCAGGAGCGCGTAGTCTACATCCACCGTGTGTCCAAGGTCGTTAAGGGCGGTCGCCGCATGTCGCTCGTGGCCCTCGTGGTCGTTGGCGATGGCAAGGGTACCGTCGGTATCGGCATGGGCAAGTCCACCGAAGTCCCTCTGGCCATCCAGAAGGGCGTCGACGACGCAAAGAAGAACCTCTTCAAGGTGCCGGTCACCGAGGCTGGTACGATTCCCCACGAGGTCGAGGGTCACTTTGGCGCAGGCCGCGTTCTCATCAAGCCGGCCATCGAGGGTACCGGCGTTATCGCTGGCGGCCCCGTGCGTCCCCTCTTCGAGCTTGCGGGCATCACCAACGTGCTGTCCAAGTCCTTGGGCACCAGCAACGCGCTCAACATCATCAAGGCGGCCGCCGACGGCCTCCAGCAGCTCTCCAGCCCCGAAGAGGCGGCTGCGCGTCGCGGCATGACCGTCGCCGAGATGTTCGTAGGGAAGGAGAACTAGCGATGGCAGACAAGCTCAGGATCAAGCTCGTCCGTAGCTGCGGACCCGCCGTCAAGAAGGACCAGACGGCCACGTGCCGTGCGCTTGGCCTTCGCAAGATTAACGCCGTGGTCGAGCAGCCGGACAACCCCAGCATCCGCGGCATGATCTTTAAGGTCAAGCACCTGGTGGAAGTTGAAGAGATATAGGAGTCGCCCAACATGCAGCTTAACGATCTTCGTCCCGCGCCGGGCTCCACAAAGGCGCGCAAGCGTATCGGTCGAGGCAACTCGTCCGGACATGGCACCACAGCCGGTCGCGGCACCAAGGGCCAGCTTTCCCGTTCGGGTGGCGGCAAGGGTGCCGGCTTCGAGGGTGGCCAGCAGCCGCTCGCAATGCGTCTGCCCAAGCTCCCCGGCTTCATTCATCACGGTCGCGTGGAGTACACGCCCGTCAACGTCTCTCGTCTCGAGGCCCTCTATGAGGCCGGCGACGTCGTCGACGGCGAGTCCCTCATGGCCAAGGGCGTCATCAAGCACGACTACATCCCCGTCAAGGTCCTCGGCGACGGCGACATCACCAAGGCTCTCACGGTGCGCGTAGACAAGGTCTCCGCCACTGCCCAGTCCAAGATTGAGGCTGCCGGAGGGAAGGTCGAGTCCGCGTGCTAAGGGGAGTCGCCAACATATTCAAGGTCAAGGAGCTGAGGGAGAAGTTCCTCATCACTTGCGGTCTACTTCTTATTTACCGCTTTGGTGCTCACTTGCCGATACCTGGCATTCCGTTTAAGGGCATGCTCGACGCCTTCGAGTCGCAGTCCGCCACCAACGGCGCCCTTGCAGTGCTCAACCTCTTCTCTGGTGGTGCACTCTCGAGGCTGTCGGTCTTTGCCTTGGGCATCATGCCTTACATCACGGCCCAGATTATCTTCCAGATGATGCAGACCGTCATCCCGAGCCTTCAGGCGATGGCTCAGGAGGGCGAGTCTGGTCAGCGAAAGATCACGCAGTACACCCGTTACCTGACGGTGGTGCTCGCATTGATTAACGCTATCGGCTACCTGTTCCTCTTCAAGAGCAGCGCGTATGGCTTGGATTTCTCCGGCCTGCCGTTCCCACCCCTTATCGAGGACTTCATCATCGTGGGCTGCTTGCTCACTGGCGCCATCATCATCATGTGGCTCGGCGAGGTCCTGACGCAGCGCGGCATTGGCAATGGTATGTCGCTCATCATCTTCGTCAACATCATGAGCGGTCTGCCTACCTCGCTGATTCAGTCGGTGCAGGGCAACGAGCACGGCATGCTTATCACCATCATCACCGTGATCGTCATTCTCGTAATCATCCCGGTCATCGTGTATGTCGAACGTGGTCAGCGTCGCATCCCCATCCAATACGCCAAGCGCGTGGTGGGTCGCCGCATCATGGGTGGTCAGGCCACGTATCTGCCGATCAAGGTCAATACGGCCGGCGTCGTGCCGATCATCTTCGCGAGCTCCATCCTGTACTTCCCGGCACAGATTGCGGTCTTCTTCCCCAGCGTGCAGTGGATGCAGGACTTCGCGAATGCTATCTCGAGTGGTTGGATTAACTGGGTGCTGAGCGTGTTCCTCATCGTCTTCTTCGCATACTTCTACACCGCCATGGTGTTTAATCCCGAGGAGACGGCTGACCAGCTCCGTAAGGCCGGCGGCTTCATACCGGGCGTGCGTCCGGGCAAAGCCACTGCTGAGTACATCCAGAACGTCCTCAACCACATCACGCTACCGGGTGCTGCCTTTATGGCCATCATCGCCGTGGTACCCTCCATCATCTTCTCCTTCACGGGCAATTCGCTCATCCAGTCCTTCGGTGGCACTTCCATCCTCATCATGGTCGGCGTCGCCATGGACACGATCTCGCAGCTTGAGGCTCAGCTCAAGATGCACAACTACGAGGGCTTTTTTAAGTAAGTCTGAGTCAGACGCGTCATGTAAAGGCGGTTCGTCCATCCGGACGGACCGCCTTTTTCCTATCATCGAGCGCTTGGGGTCATGCGCGGAATCCATATATCCTCGGAGGTTGGCGCCACAATATCGCTTGAGTTCTCGAACGCAAGCGGCATGTATGGCAAGGAGAAGCGCAGCTTGCCACGTGCGATGGGCTCGGCAAGCTGCAAATCGATTACTCGTGAGCGTGCGGATGAGCACTCCTTCAGAGTCTTGCCCAGTCGTTGGGCGATGGCGGCCGTTGTTGCTGTGCTTGATGTGTCGGCGACGTCGCACATGGCCCTAAGGTATTCGATGGTGCCTGGTCGTACCCCGCGCAGGAGGTTAAAGAGAACATTCTCTTGGTACTCTGGCAGTGCGCGCGATTCCGCCTCGCGAATCATTGTCTCGTCAAGATTCACTATTTCTCTCGCGAGCTCGGAAGTAGCTTCGACGGCGACCTCGTAGGCGCTGCTTCCCACGAGCTGAAGCAGGTAGGGGTGCCCGGCGCTGAATGCAGCCAGCTCCTCACAGGACTGCTGATCGACAACAAGTTCTGGGACGTGCGCGAATGTGCCTCGCAGGAGATCTATCGTATCGGTCTTTCCGAGCATTCCGAGCCGAAGTCGCCGCATGCGCTGCACGAAGGTGCAACCGGGGTAATGGCGTATCTTTTGATATGCAGTGGGAAGGCCTGCTATGACAAACGCGATGCTATGGCCTTGCGTCTTTGCGGCTTGGACGGCGTGGCAGATTTCCTCCATCTCGGTCTCGGGGATCTTTTGGATCTCGTCGATGGCAAGGAAGAGTCCCGCGGAGAGCCTTGCCTTGGAGAGTCTGCGCACTAGTGTCGACGCGACGCTCGGACGATCGTGCTCTTGCTTCGCGTCAGAGGCACCCGAAATCGTCGCACTGACGCCAGGCAACGCGATTGAGGGCTTGATGGTGAAATCGTGGGATAGCCCCGTAGTGCCATCTGCGTACAGACGAAGCGAAGTGAGGGCGTCTTGATAAGTCGTCTCTAATACGGTCCAATGTCGCTGACGGGCGAGGAGGGCGTACTGGTGCAGGAGCGAGGTTTTGCCACAGCCACGTGTGCCCGTCATAAAGAGGAATCGGTTCGCAGAGTCCGGGTTGTCGAGTGCTGATTCCATGAGGTCGAGCTCGGAGCTTCTGCCGTAGAAGCGTTCGGGACGAATGCTGAACGAGGGGGAAAATGGGTTCTCGTGCATTGTCGGCTCCTAGGTGTGGTGGAGTGCTACTCTGCTTCTATTCTAAGCTAATAGCATTGTACCCAATTCTCGTATTCTAAAGTAACGCAGTATTCTAAAGTAGATGTAGAAGGGGGAGCATGCCCGAGCAGCACACCCTTTGCTTGGCGGCGGGGTATGTGGACGGAAGAGACGCTCAGGGCTTAGGCTTCCAGTTGGGATCTACCACGTGAGTGCAGTCCGCCAAGTATCCACGGTTCCCAATCTCGCACATGACGGCGTCCATCGCGCGGACGGCGTACTCGATATCGGAGATAAAGACGCGCACCGATGCCTTGGTACCAAAGGCAGTCGAGCCTATGAACTGCACCTGCGGTGGGTACTGTGGCTCGATCCAGCCGTTCTTTGAGAGTATGTTGGCGGCGAGCGTCTCGATGTCGGTCTTGACGAGTTGGAGGTTGACTCCCGGGGCGATGTCGCACTCGAACATATGGCGGCAGGCCATCTTGCCGGTCATGCGCATGAAATTGTCGCTCATAAGCTTCGAGTTGGGTATGATGTGCGGAATTCCATCGCGGTCACGGATGGTGATCTGGTGCCAGTCAATGTCCATCACCTCGCCGCGGTGTTCGCCCATCATCACTTGGTCTCCCAGCGAGACGATGTCGCCGAGCACGACGAGCACGCCGGCGACGACACTCTTGATGAGGTCTTGCAGGCCGAGCGAGACGATGAGCGTGGTGACGCCGAGCGCCTGCATGGCGCCTCCCATATGCAGGTGAAAGACGTTCTCGCCGAGAAAGAACACCACGACGATGCCGATGGCTACGCGCAGGATGTTGACGAGCAGCGAGAGTTCGCCTACGGGTGAGTCGACAAGTCGCTTAAGCAGTGCCTTCCTGAGCAAGTGGTTCACGATGAGGGCAACGCTCAAGGTAACAGTTGTGATGAGGATGTCTGCGGGTATCTCTCCGATGAGGGCAATCAGCGGGTCAAACATGGGCGCTCCTTTGCGGGCACGATGGGACCTTGTTTCATGGTACAACAGCGCCAACGAAAACGAACCGCCTTTGCAGCTGCTTTTGATACCGCTGCCCTTGCGTGAGGCTACCCGCAGAGGTCTACGCTAGCGAATAAGGAAGACGAGCAGCGTGATGGCAAGGAGAACGAGACCGATAACGACGACGATTCTTCCGACGCGCCGAACGTCGTCGCTGTTCGCGACGGAGTGTTGTGCGGCGTAGGGCAACAAGTTCACGTCGCCTGTCTTTACGAGAGCGAGGCCGTAGAGAAAAAGGCACAGGCCAAAGATCATAAACAGCGTGTTTGCGTGCCGAACGTCATCCATGTCCCACCACCAACCCTTCTGCCTGTAGAGTACCACAAGAGATGCGCAAAGCGAGTGGCGCCCTCCACACCTCATTGACGCAATGTTGAAAACTCCATTTCTACTCGTGCGTATGCATTCGTATGTATAAAACAGCCTACATCATGATCGTATTCTGAAAGATGTGCCGCGAATGGTAGCAAATCGGTGGCGAATGGTTTCCGTAGACTTTCAGCTCAAGTGAGGAGGCATCATCCTGCCTGTTCAGGGCATGTTCCCCGTTCGCTCAATTGTTCGGGACGATTATTCATGGAATCGTATACGATTCGGAAGTCGCGCTCATTACCATCACATCATGAGATACTTTTGCGGACATGTTGAGGCATTTTTCTACGCTTACCGCAAGGGTCGCGAAGCGTACGAAACCGCTCGCGTCGTTGATGTGCCGAGGCTTGAGGACTGCGTGTCTCGTCTCGATGACATCGCGAAGGTTGATTTGGCGGCATGCGGCATCCGGCCTCCCGAACCCATGGAGCGTGGTTGCCTGGCAAATCTTGGTCCCAACGTGGGCAAACACCACGTTCTCGTCAGCGGCAACGCCTATCGCGGTGCGTCGGAAGGTGTGGTGCGACACCGTTGGAATACTCTCATTCCTCGGGGTGGTTTGTACTTGGTGGGATCCGGCATCTACATGCCGTCACCTGAGTTTATATTCCTCCAGCTTGCGGGGAGTTTGACCGATGTACAGCTCGCTCTTGTGGGGTGCTGGATGTGCGGCAAGTATCGCATTGGTCAAGACGGCTTACTGGAATCAGTGCAGCCACTTACTACACCCAGTCGACTAGAAGTCTTCTTGCGAGAAGCTAAGGGGGCTTACGGTCTGCTGCGTGCCAAGAGGGTGCTAAAGCTGGTCGCTGCGGGCACCGAGTCTCCCAACGAGACCGCCATGTACGCGTTCACGTGTTTTCCGCGTTCTCTGGGTGGACAAGGTGCGCCAAAGGCCACGCTCAACTATGTGATTAAGTGTGTTCCTGAGGACGCTGGTATTCTGGACAGACAGAATCGGACGTCTTGGCGTATCGACATGTGCTGGCCTGAGTTGAGGAAGGGAGTCGAATACTTGGGCAAACAGCATGCAAAGACATTCACCGAAGACCGAGAGCGCATGAATTCGCTCATAGCAAAGAAGTACGCGATACTGCAGTATGAGTACAAGGATTTGGTGGATGTGCGGGGAAGAAAGCGCCGCATGGAGCAGATATGCCGGCTTCTTGGCATGGAAAAGCATGCGCTGACGCCCAAAGAGATAAAGGCCCAAGAACAGCTGGAAGAGGAGCTTTTCGGTCCTGCACACTTCAGGCTGTAGCGACGATACTTTTCGTAGCGCTTGGGGAATCGCTGACCCAGCACACCAGAAGTCGTGATGACAGTCTTTCTTTGCCTAAGAACCACATCTGGTGTGGCAGATTCTGAAATAAACCCGTTTGGGGCCGTGCCAGCACACCAGATGTTCCGGCGGGCATCCGCCACGCGTGTCTTATCGACATCTGGTGTGCTCCGCTCACTGGGATGGCCTTTCTTGCGACCTTGATCACACCAGATGTCCTGGCAGGAGCTCGACACGTACCTCTTGATGACATCTGGTGTGACGTGTGAGTTGTAGAGAGCTGTTTTGATGTCCGAACCATACCAAATGTGGGCGTGAGGGGTCTAGGCGGGCACACAGGGAACATCTGGTGTGTCGTACCGTGATGGCGCGCCGTACTGCAGCGCTGGTTGACAGCTGCGCGAGACGCACGTCGTGGCGCGCACATCTTGTGTCGGTCGTCGCGAGGCGAGTACGTGCCAAGAAGTGCGCTAGTATGTTGGTGTGTGCAAACATTCGACGACCACGAAAGGCGGCAATATGAACATCGTACTTTTGGGAGCTCCCGGCGCGGGCAAGGGTACGCAGGGACAGAAGCTCGTGGAGGAGTTCGGCATCGCCCACATCTCCACCGGTGACCTCCTGCGCGCGGCGGTCAAGGCGCAGAGCGAACTCGGCAAGCAGGCCAAGGCCTACATGGATGCTGGACAACTCGTTCCCGATACGCTCGTCATCGACCTCGTCAAGGAGCGCTTGGCTCAGCCCGATGCGCAGAAGGGCTTCATGCTCGACGGCTTCCCGCGCAACATCGCGCAGGCCGAGACCCTCGATGCCGAGCTCAAGGGCATGGGCGTCGAGCTCGACGCAGCCCTTCTCGTGGACGTGCCGTTCGACGTCATCGTCGAGCGTCTGTCTTCGCGTCGTACCTGCAAGAGCTGTGGCTACACGGCAGGCCCGACCGTGACGGTCTGCCCGCGCTGCGAGGGCGAGATGTACCAGCGCGACGATGACAAGCCCGAGACCATCAGCAAGCGCCTCGACACCTACCAGAGCCAGACCCAGCCGCTCATCGACTACTACAAGGGTCATGGCATTCTTAAGGCCGTTGACGGTAACCGTGCGGTTGACGAGGTCTACGTGGATGTGAAGAAGGTCCTCAACGTATGATTTTTATAAAGACGCCTCAAGAGATTGAGGAGTTCAAGGTCGCGGGATCGCTGTCAAAGGCGGTCCTGCGCCGTGCGGGGCGCATGGTGCGTCCCGGTGTTACCACGCGTGAGATCGATCAGGTGGTTGAGAGTTTCATTCGTCTGCATGGGGCCACGCCCGGGTTCAAGGGACTCTACGGTTTCCCCGCAAGTATCTGCGCGTCGGTCAATGAGGAGATTGTGCACGGCATACCCTCGGAGCGTGTGCTCGTGGACGGCGACATCATCTCGATAGACACGGGCGCGACCATTGGTGGTTGGGTGGGTGACAACGCCTGGACCTTCTATGTGGGGACGCCTTCGGTGGAGTGGCAGGGCTTGTGCGAAGTGACGCTCGACTGTCTGAAGGCCGGCATTGCTCAGGCTGTGCCCGGCAACCACATCGGTGATATCGGCTTTGCGGTGCAGAGCCTAGCCGAGCGGCATGGGTACGGTGTGGTGCGCGAGTATGTGGGACATGGTGTGGGCCACGTCATGCATGAGGATCCCAACGTTCCGAACTTTGGTAAGCGGGGCCGTGGCGTGCGTCTGCAGGTTGGCATGGTTATCGCCATCGAGCCCATGATCACCTTGGGCACGTACAAGAACCACACGCTTGCCAACGGTTGGACCGTTGTGACCAACGACGGCTCGCCAGCGGCACACTACGAGAACACTGTGGCCATCACTAAGGACGGCCCTGTGATTCTTACACAAGATGGCGAAGGGCCGTGGTGCCCGTTCCAGGGCGGCATCTAAGGCGGCCAACGATTTGCTTGTCACCTTTATGGGGGCAGGGCGAAGCGAGGGACATACCTCGATCCGCCCTGCTTTTTGCGCTTGTGTCGTTTCCATGCAATGCAGACAACCTGTGACTTTTTTGTTACAGTATCTAGTTGCTGTCAATCGGAGGGAAAGGTACACAGGTTGAGTAAACAGGACGCCATCGAGCTCGAGGGTACGGTCGTTGAGCCGCTCCCCAATGCAATGTTCAACGTAGAGCTCGAAAACGGAAAGACCATCCTTTGCACCATATCGGGCAAGATTCGCATGAACTATATCCGCATTCTTCCGGGCGACAGGGTAGTCGTGGAGATTTCTCCCTACGACCTTACCCGCGGTCGCATCACCTATCGCTACAAGTAGTCTCGCTGCCTGTAGTATACAGCCGGTTATTCACGCCAGCGGCTGGGCGATGATATAGCGCGAGCCAGCACCACCTGTCTCGCCAAGGCACGATTATGTAAGTATGAGCAGTATTGGAAAGGACAGACGATGAAGGTACGCCCTTCTGTAAAGAAGATGTGCGACAAGTGCAAGATCATCCGTCGCCACGGCAAGGTCTACGTCATCTGCGAGAACCCGCGCCACAAGCAGCGTCAGGGCTAGGGAGAGGAGCATAACGTTGGCCCGTATTAATGGTGTTGACCTCCCGCGCGACAAGCGTGTTGAGATTGGTCTGACATACATCTTTGGCATTGGCCTTACCCGCGCCAAGGCCATCTGCGCGGCTGCCGAGGTTAATCCCGACACCCGCGTCAAGGACCTGACCGAGGACGAGGTCACGCGCATGCGTGATTTCATCGATCAGAACTACACGACCGAGGGTGACCTCCGCCGCGAGGTTCGCCAGAATACCGCCCGTCTGATGGAGATCGGCTGCTACCGTGGCCTCCGCCACCGTAAGGGCCTCCCCGTCCATGGCCAGCGCACCCACACGAACGCTCGTACCCGCAAGGGCAAGCGTCGCCAGATCGGTGCAAGGAAGAGG
>CACXDP010000007.1 GCA_902766445.1 uncultured Coriobacteriaceae bacterium | reverse complement strand
CGGGTGACGACGTCGCCCGCCGCAACGTCGGCCAGTCCACGCCTGATTCCGTCGGCCACCGAAAGCTCGTAGGCCCGCGCCGCACGCTCGGCCGAGCTCATGGCGGAGAGGGAGAAGGGGATGGCCCGCTCCCGCACGACCGCCCGGGCGAAGATGCCGATAGCGGTCGAGGGCGGCAACCCTATTTCATGGCACACCTCGGTGAAGTCGCGCTTGAGGTCGTCCTCCATGCTGATGGTCATCGCCATGGTATGCTCCGCTCATATATGCTCAACATCTATTTAGTACATATTATACCCTTACTTAGCATCTTTCACGCCATGCATCTCCACGCAACTGTGGTATAAAGGCATTGGCGGCGCGAACGCGCGGCTATCAAGCGCCAGGGGTTTCCCTGGCATTATTGTTTTGGAGGGCGCCGTGCCAGAGGTCGGCATCTTCATCGACGAAAGCGGCACCCGGGAAGGCTCCTCGTCTCTTTTGGTGCGTTCGTACGTCGCCTGCCCATAAAAGGACGCCATACACGATGCGTTCTCGTACGCGCTCGCAAAAGACGCGACGCTCTACAAAAGTTCGAATTTTAGGGAGTCAGGCTCGCCCAGGTTGCCGACTACCTATGCGCGCTTGAGCTAACGGCGCTCAAATATCAAAGAAAAGAAGCGACGCCAACTGACATCCGCTTCTTTGGTGACGAGCGCTCATTCAGAAAGAACTACCTGAGGCAGGCACGGAGGAAGAAAATCAACTAGCACCGTTGTCTCTGCCCGCTTTCATATTGTCAGAAGAAAGACCAGCTTCACACAGTATTCCTTTACTCTCCGTGATTGGGGAAACGCATGGAGGCGACGCTCGACATGGCCAAGGTCACGACCAAAGGCCAGATAACCATACCAAAGGCGATACGCCAGATACTCGGAATCGGGACTGGCGACAAGGTGCTGTTCTACGACCTCGGCGATGGCTCGGTGGCGATGAGGAGCGCGAGGCTCAGCGCCCTGCGCGAGCTCCAGGGCGCATTCGATGGCGCGGCCGAGGAGGCCGGCCTCGAAACCGAGGAGGACGTCGCGCTAGTGCGCGAGGTCCGTCGCGAGATGGCTGTCCGCTAGATGCGCGGCATGCTCGAAACGAACGTCCTCATCTCCTACGCCATCTTCGGGTCGGGAACCATTGCGAGGGTGGTCGAGGACGTCGCCCAAAACCACGAGCTGATCCTGCCCACCTACGTGATTGACGAGTTCCGAGAAGTCGTGGCAAGGGGTGGCCGGCCAGGTCGGTCGCTGTGGAGCGGTTTCTCGCTCGCGCACCTTTCGAGACGGCGGTCACGCCCAAGCTCATCGAGGATGGGCTGTTCGAGATACGCGACGAGCTCGACTACCCGGTGTTGTACTCTGCTGTGGTGGGCTTCGCCGACGTCCTCGTGACGGGCGTCAAGGATTTCGCCGACGTGGACGTGGAGAGGCCGGACATCGTCACCCCCGCCCAATACCTCGAGCGCTACGCAAGCTCACTAAGGTGAGGGCGAGCATTCCGCGAGGCGTGGACAGCGTTTCGCGCCGACGGAAGAGGCCCTACAGGATCGGGTACCACGACCTGAGCCGCGCACCGTTTCGGCAATCACGAGGGCTCGCCTGCAGATCCCGTGCACGACGACGAGACCATCCGCGACGACTTCCTCGCCTTCCTCGAGGAGCGCGACTACTCGCGTGTGCGTGGCAAATGGGGGACACACCTCCAGCATCAAGCGCGCAGCGTCCGCGTGCCCAGCGAGGTATGTCCCCCATTCGCCACGCGGGTGTGAGCACGTCCGCAGAACTTCTCCCCAACGCACTTCACACTCGATGCCAACCGCCACCAAGCAACACTTACCTCAGCAAATCCCCCAACGAAAGCTCGCCCGAAGAGCGGTTTCGATGCTCGTCGTACTCGCGTATTGCCCTTGTGAGCATCTCGACAGTCCAGTATGAATCAAGGAAATCCCGGCTCTTGATATCGCGAAGCCCCAAACCTCCCTTGCAGAATTCGCTCGACCGAAGTTGTCTGTTCTTCCTAGACTCTCTCAGCCATCCACCATACGCCCCCTCCGCATGAATTGTGAGCATCTCAATCTCCGGACGAGTGTAAAAGCTCTCCACCGCGCATGATTCAGCCCATCGTCGTGGCAGCACAAAGCGCCCGGCTCGGCTATCGACTATGCGCGCTAAGAGCAAGCCAGATGCGCCGTCGGCAACGTAACTCGTGCCAAAGAATCTCTGCGCTATCTGCCCCGCTTTACGCAATCGCGTGTATGGCGTGAAATAGATTGGGTCCTCGACCACGCGCTCGCGCGGCACTGCAAGACGGCCACCTTCGTGGAGTTTACTTATGATGACCTCCTCGGCGGTACCCTCGCACGAGAACAAAACGTATTTGGACGCGAGGTCCCTCGCAACGTCACGCCCGCCCATCGACATACCTCCTCACGTAATCGCGCATCGCGCGCACGTCGGGATAGCGGGGCATGGTCCCCTTTATGAGGTCAGAGAGTACCACCTCGCTCTTCTTGTTCTCTATCCGTCGGACGCGATCGGAATACTTCACCACCTCGGTCCTTTGGTCCTCGCCCCGTACGAGAAGGTAGATGTTGTCCTTGCGATGAAGAACGTCCAACAGCTCTGGATAGTGCGTAGTGAAGATGAGCTGGGCACCATGTGGATTTGTGACGGGCGAAACGAACAGGTCGATGATGGTGGCCACGAGCGAGCGGTTAATCGCCTCCTCCATCTCGTCCACCAGGAGATAGCCCCCGCACGAAAGCACCTCCATGGCGCGATTCACCATCTCGGATCCGAACACCGTCCCTCGCGAGAGCAGCATCGCAGCCACGTTTCGATCCACTATGCGGGCACGCTCGCCCTTGAACTGCAAGGTGTACACCTCGTTCTGAGAATCCCAGTCCAAGCGTTCCACGCTCGAGTCGAAGACTTGGACTACTGGGGTTGCAAGCGTCTCCGTGGGAAGCTCCCTCCCGGGAGACGAGACGCGCGACCGCACCCTCCCAGTTACGAGGGACACAATGGAACGATCGTCCCCCAGGAGCCTCAGTTCCGACTCAGTGAGGGCGGAATCGCCATGCCTGCGACGAACCACGACCGCAGCCTCCCTGAATGCTCGCGAATCTCCGATCATCGCGCGATTGACGCGAGGTATGGCGAGACGCCAGATGGTCTCGTCGACAAAGCGAAAGCCAAAGAGCGATGATGGGCCAGCAAACAGCGACCTGCCTTCGCGCTCAAGCTCCGATTCGAGCAAGTAGAATGCTTCTTCGTGCCAAAAAACGACAGATATAAAGAGGCGCGTGCCGACCTTCCCCACGGTCAGGTCGCGCCCACGAAATCCCCTTAGCGTCACCTCTCCCGCCAGTAGGTCAAGCACAAAATGCAGGAGGTTGAGCGCCGTGGTCTTTCCTGACGCGTTGACGCCAGAGATTCCCACCACATTCTGGGAATATATCGACGTGCTTTCTCCCATCTGAGTGACATCCGCAGTTCGCAGCCCGCCCTCCGGCTTCGGCACCCTGTCGATCGCGAACAAATCGATAGCTAAATGGTCGTCCCTAAAGAGCTCGGCCCCGTCTATCACAGCCCTGAGCAATCTCATGTCCTCACCCTCCATTACAGTGATGACCATACTTTCTGTTTATCATTGTAGCTATCCTAGCAAATCTGTCACTAGGAAAACGACAAACGGGATATAGGTGAACGTCAATATGCGCCACTACCATTTACCCTTAGGCAACAAGGGGCCACCTCTTCAGCGCCGGCCCCATCGAGGCGTGCTCGACGACGTGGACCCGCGCACCGGCTAGGCCTGCCCTCTCGCGCGTGGCAAATGGGGACACACCTCCAGCGTCAAGCGCGCGGCGTTCGCATGCCTCGCGAGGTATGTCCCCCATTTCCACTCTTGGCGACCGGCGCGCCGCGCGCGAGATGGGTGGCCTTCATGTCTGACAGGCTGGGCGAATCCCGAGCGCCCGGGCTCCAAATGAGATACGGGAAGTCGTATTGCTTGGCTACTCCTCGTTGCCCTTGCGACGGAGGAAGAGACCGGCGAGCATGGACACGATGCTTATGCCAGCGAATGTTCCAAAGAGACCAACGTTCGTAGCGTCACCAGTTTGGGCAAGAGCGGTGGCGACATGACTGGAGGCAACATAGTCAGAAGTGGCCTTTCCGCCGTTGTCGGCGACACCACCACCCGTATTGGGGACTTTGGTTTTGCCGTCGCTGTCGGGCTTGCCAGCGTCGTCGGCCTTGCCGTCGTCGTCGGCCTTGCCGTCGTCGTCGGTCTTGCCGTCGTCGTCGGTCTTGCCGTCGTCGTCGGTCTTGCCGTCGTCGTCGGTCTTGCCGCCTGTGGCATTCTTCTCCCACTGTGCAATCAGGACGTCTAAGGTGGTCAACTCGTTTTCGTCAACATCGTCAGTAGCATCAGGTTCAGCCATTGTCTGCATGGTCGCAAAGAAGACACGCTGTTGGTTATTGGCTTCCTCGTCAGAGAGGCGCAATAGGAAACCGCTTATTCCGTTCTCATCGGAGACGAAGACTCCAGCCGAGTTCGTCCATCCGAGGAAGCTGCTCCCCTCCAAGACAGGAATGGGGAGGGACTCTATGGCATATACCCCGCGTCCGATGCGACGGAGCACTGGGTTGCTCTTCAGGGTGCCACCGTTTGGGTCGAGGTTCATACGGAGAAACTCTTCGAGCCATTCGGTCTCGGATGCTACCGCATCATCGAATGCCACCTGTGCGAGGGCGTGATTGGCAACGGCCGCCAGATAGTTCTGTCTGGTCTGTTCGACGGTCTCCTCGGCCTGCACCAGTGCTATTTTTGCCTCGCTCAAAATCTCTTGTGCTGCTGCAAGCTTGTTCTTGGCAGAATCCATTGCGGTCTTATATGCATTGAGTTCTGCGAACTCGGGGTCGGTGATGGTTCCAGCAAGAGCAGCATCAGCTGTCAATGCGTTGGCACAAGCTTGCCGTGCCTTAGCACCATTCAGAGTGGCGTTGGCTATATTCAATGCCTGAGTGGCAAGTTGAACCCGCTGCTCGGCTACGGAAGCACGGCTACGGAGCGCCGTCAGGTTAGCATTGGCGTCATCGCATTCCTGCTGAGCCGTCTGGATTGCCTCCACGAAGCTGAGGATGTTCTCATATGCAGATTGGGCCGCATCAGCTGTTGCCTGTGCCTGCTCGGCCGCCTGCTCGGCCGCCTGCTCGTTTGCCATTGCGGTATTGAGAGCCGTCAAAGCCGTCGCGAGGCTATTCGCTTTCTCGTTGGCAAGGTTCGTCGCATTGTCGAGGTTCTGCTGGGCGGCCGTGACCGCATCTTGCGCGGCGTTGTAGTCGGCTTGGGCCTGCTGAAGGTCACTACCGAGTTGCTGCTGGAGCTGCGGGTCGACCGTCACATTGCCTGCAAGGGCGTTGTCATACGCCGTCTGTGCGGCATCAAGGGCGTCCTGCTTCTGCTGCTTCTCCGTTTGGGCATTCTGCAGCTCGGACTGGGCGTTCTGCAGGTTCTCCTGAGCCTCGTCGTTGTCCAAGCTGGCATTGTCGTACTCCGTCTGCTTGTCAGCAGCTTGTGACGCAAGGTCCTCGTATGCCTGTTGCTTCTCGGTTGCCGTGTTCGCAGCATCCTCTGCCGTCTGCTTTGCGGCATCAAGGGTGCTCACATCCACGCTAGCGTTAGTGGCATCGTTCTGCGCGTTCGTAAGGTTCTGCTGGGCGTTAGCCAGCTCCTGCTCGCCCTCCGTAATGTCATTCTGCAGGTCGTTGAGAGCCTGGTCGGCATTCGTCTTCTCCTGCTGGGCATTCGTCACGTCATTTTGAGCTTCGTTCACGGCATCCTGTGCCTGCTGCTGGATATTGCTTATATCCTCTTGGACATTCTGGGGCAGTGCATCGATGGCTCCTTGTGCTGCGTTCACCATATCTTGGGCATCATTCACGTCGTTCTGGGCAGGTTCCATATCGGATTGCGCCTGCTCGTATTCGTCGCTGGTCCAATCCATATAATCTTGTGCCGCATCGAGGTTATCCTCGGCTTCGTTGGCCATCCCGGTACCCATATCGACATCGGACTGGGACCCGTCATTGGCTTCGCCACCCATGAAGTCGTCGCCGCCGACCTCGGTGGCATATGCGGGCTGGGCAAGGCACGCGCCGGCGACGATGGTCGCCACGCCACTGGCCGTGGCAATTAGGCCAATCTTGGTGGCTTGGCTCTTCGAGTTCCGGATGATGCCGGGGGTGTTGTTGGTGATGCTCATCTTCGTTCCTTTATTAGCACTATATTACTTTTTTCATATTCTATAAATATCGTGTATTACTATACCCATGGTGCTAACAAGCGCCTACTTCGCTGCTAGAGGGATGCCTACTATAATACACGTCTACATAATGAGTTGCTTTTCTGTAGGCGGCACGATGGTTTTGAGCTGATGAGGTAACGAGTCTTTTCAGGTCAATCCCAAAACCTGTGGGCGGAGGCCTTGCTTCTGGCATTCCCGGACCTCCGCTGTAGTTGGCGATCACGTGTCGCGTTCCTTGGGTTTTACGTTGGCGTGGCGGCGTTCCTCGAGATTGACGTCCGCGTGGCGGCGTTCCTCGAGATTGACGTCCGCGTGGCGGCGTTCCTCGAGATTTGCGTTCCCGTGGCAAGAATCGCCACGCCAACGT
>CACXDP010000006.1 GCA_902766445.1 uncultured Coriobacteriaceae bacterium | reverse complement strand
GTCAAGCACGTCCGAAATGGACTTATCGTGGTAGCGAATCTCCAGCGTCTCGCGGTTGTAGCGCCTTCCGCCGCATACCTCGCAGGGTACGTACACGTCTGGCAGGAAGTTCATCTCGATCTTTATCTGTCCGTCACCCTTGCATGCCTCGCAACGACCGCCGCTTACGTTGAACGAGAAGCGTCCCGGTGCATAGCCACGCGCACGACTCTCGGGTACGCTAGCAAAGAGGCGACGCAAATCGTCCCAGAGTCCGATGTAGGTGGCGGGATTGGAGCGGGGTGTGCGGCCGATGGGGCTCTGGTCGATGTCAATGACCTTGTCTACGAGCTTCCCGCCCTCGTCGTCCACGAGTCCCTCGATTCGCCGGTGTGGTCCCACGGGTCGCTGCGAGCGTTGCACGGCGTTAGTGAGCGCTGGGGCCAAAGTATCGGTGACAAGTGAGCTCTTACCCGAACCGGACACGCCTGTAACCACGGTAAAGGTGCCAAGCTCGATGCGGGCGGTCACGTTCTTGAGATTGTTTGCCCTAGCGCCTATGATGCGCACCGAACCGCGGCGGGGATTGCGCCGCGCGGCCGGCAGCTCCACCATGCGCTCGCCGCGCAGGTAGGAGCCAGTAAGCGACTCCTGGCTTTCCATGATCTGGGCAGGCGAGCCCTGTGCCACCACAGCACCACCGTGCTCGCCTGCACCAGGCCCCATGTCGATGACGTGGTCTGCCGCACGAATCGTGTCTTCGTCATGCTCGACCACAATCACGGTGTTGCCCTGGTCACGCAGGCGGCGCAGGGTGTCGATGAGACGGTCGTTGTCGCGCTGGTGAAGGCCAATGGAAGGCTCGTCCAGGATGTAAAGAACTCCCATGAGGCCAGCACCGATTTGGGTAGCCAGACGTATACGCTGTGCCTCGCCGCCACTGAGTGTCGCCGCTGCACGACTGAGCGTGAGGTAGTCAAGACCAACGTTAACAAGGAAACGCAGACGGGCAAGAACCTCTTTGACGATGGCGGCACCGATGAGCTGCTGACGGTCAGTGAGTTCGAGCGTCTCGAAGAACTCGAGCGCCTCTCGACACGAGAGGTCACAGACCTGCTGGATGTTGCGCTCCCCTACCGTGACGGCTAGATACTCCGGCTTCAGACGCGCGCCGTGGCAGGTCGGACATGGCACTTCGCGGATGAACTTCTCGTAGTGCTTGCGCATCGTCTCGGAGCTCGTCTCCTGGTACTTCTCGAAGAGCACGTTGCGTATGCCATCAAACTTCGTGAACCAATAGGTGTCGCGCCCGTCAAGCGTGTGGTAGTCCACGCGAATTTTCGTAGATCCAAGGCCATCGAGCAGCGCCTCCTGTACCTTTCGTGGCAGGTCCTCCCAAGGTGTCGCCGAATCCGCGCCAAGGTGACGGCACACGGCCGCAAGTATCTGCGGATAGTAGTTGGAATGGCCAAAGATGGAGCCAAAGACACCTTCGTCCACAGAGAGCGACGGGTCCTCGATGAGTGCCTCGGCATCCACTATACGCCGAGTACCCAAGCCGTCACAGTCCGGACAGGCACCGTAAGGCGCGTTGAAGGAGAAGTCACGCGGCTGCAAATCGTCGATGGAGTGCCCATGCTCAGGACACGCGAGCGCCAGGGAGTACCGCAACAGCTCCTCGGGCATGCGCTCCGGATCCTTGCGATCGGCCAGCAGCAAGAATCCCACACGACCCTCGGCAAGTTTGGTGGCCGTCTCCACCGCCTCGGCAATGCGACCCAAAGAGTTCTCCCGTACGACGATGCGATCCACTACGACTTCGATTGAGTGTTTAAATGTCTTCGGCAAACGAATCTCGCTGCCATCGAGCTCGCGCACCTCTCCGTCCACGCGTACACGGCTGAAACCCTCACGACGAAGGTCCTCAAAGAGCTTCGTGTACTCGCCCTTTCGTCCGAGCACCACCGGAGCAAGGACGAGCGCGCGGCGTCCCTTTGCGTGATCGAGGACCTTGTCTGCCACCTGGTCGGTGGTCTGTCGCTCGATGGGACGCCCGCACTCAGGGCAGTGCGGCGTGCCAACGCGGGCATAGAGCAACCTCAGGTAATCATAGATCTCGGTGACCGTACCCACCGTGGAGCGTGGGTTGCGACTCGTAGTCTTCTGGTCTATGGAGACAGCCGGCGATAGTCCGTCGATGGAGTCGAGATCGGGCTTGTCCATCTGACCGAGAAACATGCGCGCATAGCTGGAGAGGCTTTCCACATAGCGGCGCTGACCCTCCGCATAGATCGTGTCGAACGCAAGGCTCGACTTGCCCGAACCAGAAAGGCCCGTGATGACCACGAGCCTATCGCGCGGAATGTCAACGTCGATGTCTTGTAGGTTGTGCTCACGAGCGCCGCGAATGACAATGGACTCCGATGCCATGTGGCTCCTCTCGAACGAATGTTTGTACTGTTCTAGTGTAGCGAACCACATGGCTTAAAGTGGGGAATCACAGGAAATGCAAAATATGTTCGGTTATTGAATTGGACTTACTATTTCACGGTAATCTTACAGACAGCGGTAGTGCTGCCAGGCTTGTAGTTGGGACCGCCTGCTGCGGTGACCTTGATCTTGAGAGTATAGGTGCCCTTGGGCGTGCCCTTCTTGATGGTAACCTTGCCAGTTGCCTTGTCGACGGTGAAGTAGTTCGAGTTTTGGGCCCTCGTGTAAGTCTTTGTTCCGATGGAGCCGGAGATGGTCAGAGGCTTGGTAACGGTAACGGCTCTGGACTTCAGCGTCGTGTAGCTTGCGGTGCGTGCGACGGGTGTAACCGTCATGGGGTTGGCAGCCTGCTTGACGGTAATCTTGTAGGAAACAGTCTTTGAGCCGGGCTTATAGTTCTGGTTGCCCACTGCAGTCACCTTGACCCTCACGGTATACGTGCCGGCCCTCGTAGCCTTGGGAAGGGTCACCTTGCCAGTGGTCCCGTTCACTATAAAGCTCTTGGTCGTAGTGCTCGTGCTAGCGTTCTCGTAGGAGAGCTCGCCGACCTTGCCAGTGGTGCCGACATTCTTTGACGTCGTGATGGACGCAGTGGGCTTGTACGTCACAGAGAGAGCGTCCTTGATCGCACTGGCCTTGATGGGATTGGTAGCTTTGTTAATCTTGAAGGTCTTCGTAACGATTCCGTACCAGTTGTTCCTACCCTTGATGATGACCTTGGCCGTACCCACGAATCTGTTGGAATCGTAGCTTACGGAATAGTCCGTACCTTCGACAAGCGCCTTTCCGGAGTACTTCACCGATATGTTCTGCGTGATGTACTTGCCTGTATAGGTCTTGTTTGCGATACCACTGATGGTCGCGTCGCCGATGTATGAGCCGATCTCTATCTCGGGCAGCTCGACGTCATCGGAGGCTGGGGCGAGTTTAACGCTTGCATCCGCGTCCTCGGTTGTCGTCTCGTTCTCCTCGGAATAGATACCTTCGGACTCTCCCTCGGCTGAATCCACCATGATGAGATTGGGTTCCTCTACTTGTACGACCGCGTCTACAGGTTCTTCGATACCCTCGGCAAACGCCGCCACCGGACTCGCTCCTGCAACTAGCAGGCACGATATCGCAAGCGCGAACGACTTCTTCAGAAACCGACGTCCATCTGTCATGGCAACTCCTCTCGAGTGTACCCAATAATCATCCACCCATCAGATTACACCACGATGATGATGGACACGTTCCAAACACATCCTGTAAGCAATTGCACACGCCAATCCTCGACGATTGGGTAGAATGGCACGTGCAGTATTCGTCAAAAGGAGAGGAGCACCATGACCCCAGAGGAGGAAGAGGCCATTCGTCGCGAGTTCGAAGCCGCGCGCACCGCAGGCCACGAGGAACAGCCCACGCAAGAGGAGCCGCCGACGTTCGAGCTCAACCAGTTCAGCAGAATCAAGCACGTCATCGGCGTCGTATCTGGCAAGGGAGGCGTCGGCAAGTCGCTTGTCACAGGCATCCTTGCACGCGAGCTCGCTCGTACAGGAGCCCTGGTAGGCATTCTGGACGCCGACATCACCGGCCCATCCATCCCCCGCATGTTTGGCCTCGCAGAAGAGAAGGCAATGGGGCTCGCAGACATGATCGTGCCTGTCACTACCTCCGGCGGCATCAAGGTGATGAGCGCCAACCTCGTGCTTGAGCATGAAGATGACCCTGTGCTGTGGCGCGGTCCCATCCTCGCCGGCGCGCTTCGACAGTTTTGGGCCGAGACCTATTGGGAGCATCTCGACTACCTGCTCGTGGACATGCCTCCCGGAACTGGCGACGTGGCTCTCACAACCTTCCAGTCGCTGCCCATCGACGGCGTCGTCATCGTGAGCAGCCCTCAGGACCTCGTGCAGATGGTTGTGGGCAAAGCCGTCAACATGGCAAAGATGATGAACGTACCCGTATACGGCATCGTGGAGAATATGGGCTATCTTGAGTGCCCGCATTGCGGCAAAAAGATCGAACCCTTCGGCCCGAGCCATCTCGCAGCGACGGCCGCCCACTACGGCCTCAAGGCACTGGGGCAGCTGCCCATTGACGCCCGCTTCGCCGAGGTCTGCGATGCCGGCACTGCCGAGACAGACCTGCCCGACGGCCTTCTTCCCGACGCCATAGCCGCCATCACGCGCGGATAGCACTTGAGACACGACTGTCAGGGGCGCCTCCTCGCTAGTGGGAGGCGCCCTGCCGTACGAATTCGCGCAATCTACGCGCAAAGCGAAATGGGAGGCGACCTAAAGTGGAGGGCAAGTCTCGAAACAAGGAAATCGTACGCATCAGCATGCTCGGCATTCTGGCGAACGTCGCCTTGGCTGGCCTCAAGGCCATCGTGGGGATCCTCTCACATTCCATCGCTATCACACTCGACGCGGTCAACAACCTCTCGGATGCCGCAAGTTCGGGCATCACAATCCTCGGCACCAAGCTCGCAAGCAAGGAGCCCGACTGGCACCATCCCTACGGCCACGGGCGTTACGAGTACCTCACCACGATGGTGGTTGCCGGCATCGTACTCTGGGCCGGTCTCACATCGCTCTGGGAGGCGACAGAGGGCATCATCGAACCCCAAGTGCCCACATACTCTGCTACTGGCCTCGCAATCATAGCCGTAGCCGTCATCGTTAAGCTGCTGATTGGAAGTCACTTCGTGAGCGCGGGCAGGCGCCTCGAGTCCGGGTCGCTCACCGCTTCGGGCGAGGACGCGAGATTCGACGCAATCATCTCGGCTGCCACACTCGTCGCCGCAGCCATCTATTTGCTCAGCGGCATAAGCCTTGAGGCCTGGCTTGGCGCGGCCATCTCCCTCGTCATCATCCGCAGCGGTATCGAGATCCTACGCGAGGCGCTCAACAAGGTCTTGGGCGAACGAGTGGACGACGAGCTCGCACGTGACATCAAGGATACCATCTGCTCGGTGGAGGGAGTACGCGGTGCCTACGACCTCATCCTCAACGACTATGGCCCGCAGCGACTTTCGGGATCGGTGCACATCGAAGTGGACGAGACGATTGACGCACGCGAAGTGGACCGCATCACGCGCGAGATTCAAGCCGATGTCCTTGAGCGACATGGGGTCGTCCTGCACACCATCGGCATTTATTCCACCAACACCGCGGAAGACTCGGAGGAACAGGCGATACAGGCCGCACTACAACAAATCGTCGACGAAAGTCCCTACATCCTCCAAACCCATGGCCTCTACGTGGATGTTAGCGAACAACGTGCGACCTTTGACCTCGTCATGAGCTTCGAGACGCCGGATAGCGATGCCGTGCGCCAGACGGTGCTCGATGAACTGCGCAGACGCTTCCCAGGCTATGCCTTCATGATCGTGCTCGACGCAGACATCTCGGGCTGAGGAGCAACGGCGTCGCACCACCTCACTCCTCTGCGAAGTCCGTGTCCATCACTACCTGCAGCGTATAGTTCGGAAACGCCTTCTGCACGTCGGAGACAACCTCCGCATACACCGCCCCACGGTCCTTCGCGTCGAAGCTGACCACGATGTCGAAGCGCATGGCACGCTCGTCTTTCACGAGGTAGAAGCCGTGCATCTGCTTCACATGGGGATGAGCAAAGACGATCTCACGCACCCTCTCCCTTGTTTCGATTATCTCTTCGTCCCTGGTGTTGACCGAGTAGACGCCGACGGCTGTGAGGATGACATGGTGCTGCTCGTAGACCGCCACCTGGATGCTGCGAATCAACCGATCCAGCTGGTCCGCCGAGTAGGTGTCCGGCACCTCGATGTGGATGGAGCCATTCCACGAATCCGGTCCGTAGTTGTTGAGCACGAGGTCGTAGGCTCCTTGTACGTCCGGAAAGCTCATGACGGTCTGCTTGATGCTCTTTGCCAATTCGGGGTCGTTCTGTTCGCCAAGGATCTGGGATATCGTGTCTTTCAGCATCTCTATACCTGACTTGATGATCACAATCGAGATGATCGCACCGAGCCACGCCTCCACCGACACATGGAAGGCCAGAAAGAGACCCGCTGCGACGAGCGTGGATGCCGAGATGATGGAATCGAGGGTAGCATCCTCTCCCGAGTTCACCAGAGAGTCGGAATGTACCCTCTCGCCAACGGCCTTGACGTAACGGCCAAGCACGACCTTGACGACCACCGCCACGGCCACGATCACGAGGGAGACGACATTGTAATCCGGCGTCTCCGGATGGATGATCTGCTTGACGGATTCGACAAACGACGTGATGCCCGCGTACAGGACGATGACGGAGATGATCATGGCGCTCAGATACTCAATCCGCCCATAGCCAAAGGGGTGCTTCTTGTCCGGGTCCTTGCCTGCGAGCTTCGTCCCGACGATGGTGATCAGGGAGCTTCCCGCATCGGAGATGTTGTTGACTGCATCGAGGACGATGGCGATGGAATTGGTCATCAAGCCGACCACCGCCTTGAACGCCGCCAGCAAGACGTTTGCAACGATACCGATGATGCTGGTCCTGACAATGGTCTTTTCGCGGGAGTCCTCACCGTTGCCCGTCATCTTAGCGCTCAGACCCTCGTTCATGGCTTGCCTCCGTCGTGGAATAGCCCATTCTTGGTGTGCTGCGATTTGAACATGGCTACGCATTCGCGTCGATGCTCTCCACCACTGCATGCTACCATGACTTGAACAATAGGTGGAAGGAGCGTTATGGCACGCAAGCAACGGCGCATGACGCGCACGCAGATGCGGGATGCTCAGCTCGTCCGGGCATCTCGCATCGATGTACCCCCGCGAGCAGACGTATGCGTGATCGGTGGAGGCGCCGCAGGGCTCGTAGCTGGCATCGTATGCGCTGAGCGCGGGTCGTCGGTCGTCGTGCTCGAGCGCGACCTCGAGTGCGGGCGTACCATACTTGCCACCGGCAACGGCAGATGCAACATGGCGAATGCCACGCTCGACCCCGAGTGCTACAACGATTCGGAGTTCGTTCACGCGGTTTGCGGTAATGACTGGCTCCAAGACGTGGGCCGCTTCTTTCGCGACTGCGGCCTAGCATGGACGCAGGAGGCAGGGGGACGGCTGTATCCGATGAGCCGACAGGCCGCATCGGTACGCGAGGTGCTACTCGAACGCGCCGGACGTGCGAGCGTCGTGCTGGCGCCGGCACGCACGGCAACCGCAATTCGGCGCACGGGCTCTGGCTTCGAGGTGAGGTTCACGGATGGCTTTGGCAACCACGCGGAATGGACGCTTGGGACGCAGCGCGTGGTCCTCGCCACGGGTGGAAACGCAACGCTTGACCTCGCGCGCGACCTGGGGCTTGCCGCGAGTCCCTTCCGCCCTTTGCTGTGCCCTATGGCCTGCGAGTCGATGCACGTAGACCTCGCCGCGCTCGATGGACGGCGCGTACATGCCAACGCGCATCTGCTTCGTCGCGGTAACTTGGTGGCCCGCGAATCCGGCGAGGTGCTCTTTCGTCGCTATGGCATCTCGGGCATCGCGGTGTTTAACCTCTCGCGGTATGCCGAGACGGGCGATATGCTTGAGCTGGACCTCATACCCGAGCTATCGGAACATGACGCGCTCGAACTTGCAGCCCACACGCTGGCAGGCATCCTTGATCCCGTGGTGGCGCAGGCCCTCTCGGAAACGGTCGGTACCTCTTCTGCCGCTGTGACCTTGGCAAAGAGGTTCCCGCTGCGTGTTACGGGACTACGGACGGAGGATGGCGCGCAGGTGCGACGCGGTGGACTTGTTTGTGAGCAGTTCGACCCAACGACGCTCGAAGCGCACAGCGTGCCTGGTTTTTTTGCCTGTGGTGAGGCACTTGATGTTGACGGCCCCTGTGGCGGCTTCAACCTCGCTTGGGCTTGGAAGAGTGGCATGGTGGCAGGGATGGCGACAGGAGGAACTTCCTTATGATCGAAGTCTCCGGCATTCGAGTGCCAATCTCACGACTTGATGGCAGCGAGCGAGCTGAGGTTCGTGCTTGCAGAAAGGCGCTCGTGCGCATGCTTGGCGTGCGTCCGGGCGACATACTCGACCTGAAGCTGCGTCGTCGTTCCATCGATGCGCGCAAGAAGAACAGCATCTTCATCCTCTTTACGGTATGGGCAAAGGTGCGCGGCAACGAGGCATCCATTGCTCGTGACGCGGGCGGCAAGGCACGGCTCGTAATCGAGACGCCTTACGGATTGCCCGACCAGCTCGCCGCGCCATCCGGACCTCGGCCCGTGGTCGTGGGGGCCGGATGCGCAGGGCTTTTCTGTGCGTTGGCACTCGCAAGCGCAGGACTGAGGCCACTGCTGGTGGAGCGTGGTGATGATGCGGACCGTCGCACAGAACTGGTTCGGCACTTCAATGCGACCGGCGAGCTCGACACTGAGTCAAACATCCAGTTCGGCTTGGGCGGAGCGGGTACCTTCTCGGACGGAAAGTTGTCCACCGGCACGAAGAGTCCCTTCCATAGGCTCATCCTCGAACTGCTGGCGGAAGCAGGCGCGCAGCGTCGCATCCTCTGGGACGCAAAGCCGCACGTAGGCAGCGACATACTTCCCAGCGTCGTCACCCGCATCGCGCGACGCATCGAGAAGCTGGGCGGAGAGGTCCGTTTTCGCACGCGATTTGCGGGTCTGGAACTCGACGGGCGACAGGTGCGTGGCGTGCGATTGGAGCAAGGCGGACGCGAAGAGACCGTACGGACAACCGACGTGGTTCTTGCCTGCGGACATTCGGCACGCGACGTCTTTGAGCTTCTTCGCGACGCAAACGTTGAGCTCGAGCGCAAGACCTTCGCCATGGGCGTGCGCATCGAACATCTGCAGGCCGACATTGATCGTTCGTTGTATGGCGCATCTGCCGGACACCCCGCCCTCGGACCCGCTCCGTACAAACTCGCCGTCCATCTGCCCAACGGAAGAAGCGCATTCAGCTTCTGCATGTGCCCGGGTGGCTATGTTGTGGCAGCCGCAAGCGAGCCGGATGGCGTCGTCACCAATGGCATGAGCCTCTCCGACCGAGCGGGCACGAACGCGAACTCCGGCCTCCTGGCGAACGTCTTCCCCACTGACCTGTCTGGAGAGGACGTGCTCGCCGGCGTAGAACTGCAGCGGACGTGTGAGCGTGCGGCGTTCGAGGCCGGTGGTGGGGCATTCGCCGCTCCGGCACAGCTTGTCGGTGACTTTCTTGCAGAAGCTGCGTCCTCGGCAGGCGGTCCAGTCGCCCCCACCTATCCACGTGGTGTCACCTGGGGTAACGCGACCGCCGCACTCCCCTCCTACGTCGCCGACACCCTTCGCGCGGCTATACCACTCATGAATCGCAAGCTTCGCGGTTTTTCGTACCCCGGTGCCGTGCTCACGGGCGTTGAGACCCGCTCGAGCTCACCCGTACGCGTGACACGAGGCGAAAACCTTCAGTCCGTAAACACGCCAGGTCTCTGGCCCTGCGGTGAAGGCGCGGGTTACGCGGGCGGTATCATGAGCGCCGCCGCAGATG
>CACXDP010000005.1 GCA_902766445.1 uncultured Coriobacteriaceae bacterium | reverse complement strand
TGCAACCCTGACGAGCATCCTCACGACCTCAGGGAAAAAGTGCTCGTGATCCGTTTCCGGAAGAGCACCCTCCAAGAAAGCCAGCTGGCCGGTAATGATTTCCCTGCCGCTATCGCCCGCTACGTCACCACATAGTATCGAGCAACACAGATCGTCGGCCGCCAGGAGGACACCTAAAACCGACGCGGACCCTTTTTCGATGTCGATACTCGTCGCAATCCTACGCGCGGCCTCCACATCCCCGTCCACAATGCAGGAGAGTATCCGACCGTGCATCACGAGAGCATTCGACAGCTCGTCGTCCTCCTGGCGCACTCTCAACAGCGTGCGGCCCGCCCCACCGCGCAATTGCTCGCGACACGCAACGCACAGCTCCGCATAGCGTCCACGAACGGTGTTCGCGCTTAGCTGCTCGAGCGAAGACATGCCCTCGTATCGTCCGATGTACAGAAGCGAGCTCAACACACTCTTGCACTCACTGGCTCCGGTAATGCCCCGATAGCGTTCGCTATGCACAGCGCTACATGCATTCAGGACGGGGCCGATCATTCCCGCATTGATCATGGGAAAGAAGTAGCGCAAGGCGACCTTGGAGCGCGCAACCGTGTCTGGGATACCAGTGCATACCCGCGCCGCTCGCTCTGGGTCGTTGCGCTTCATCAGGACGTCCACGATGTCGGGCAGCACCCCCCACCACTCGTGCATGCTGTCGGCAAAGACGGTCATGCAAATCCTGGCTGCGTCCGCATCATGAGATCCGGCACAGCTGAATGTCAAGTCATGCCTGCTGACACCGAGAATGGGCTCGTCCCGAGCGAATCGAAGATAGGTCTCCGTGTCAACGTTTCCCGCGACCTGTCGCAGGTCGTCGATGGAACCCGTTCCGAGAAGCAACATGCAGGCACAAGAAAAGCGCTCCTCACGCGTGAGGCTCTTTCGTTGGGTGTGGGCGACGAGTGTGGCGTATGCCGTCGCAAAGCTGGGACTCATGATGGGATTGCTGATGTTCGCCGAAAACGCCTTCGCACTTTCGAACACGAGGGCAGGGATGCCGTTGGTATATCCCTGCGTACCCGCGAGGTAACCATAGTTGTCTCTCACAATCGTGAAGTCTGAAGACCAGAACGAGACGAGGTCGACACCGCCATCGAAGAGCACCTCGCCCTCAGGCAGAGACCCTACGAACACGCTGACGTCCAAGCACGACGCCTCGCGCACCAAATCGTCAAGTGGCTCGAGGTAAACATCATCCGGCACGGGATAGTTGTCGATGATCGTAACGGCACGACACGTTGACCGAACACAATCTTCGATCATGCTCCTCAGGCGCAGTGCCGCGCTGTCGACGTTCTCGCATGAATCAAAGCACCAATACGATACGTAGCAGCCGAGCTTGAGGTATTCCTTAGCAAGATCAGCCAATACCTCACGCCTACCCATACCGAGTTCGGTTGCGACCAGCACGACAGAACCCGCGCGCAACCCGCAGAGCTCCTTGACGACGCCATCGCGATAGCGCAGCGATGAGTAATGCACGCGATCCTCCGAACCTGCATCAGCATCATCGATGGGCCTATACCTCTTTGCGTTTCTGCTGTCGTTTGATTTGCGTTTCATGCTATAGCTCCCATTCGTCTCATTGGCCTATACCGCCAGCAACAAGAGCAATGTAGCGATGCGTCAGCGAAACAGAGACCAGAAGGCGACAATTCGTGCAATCCAAAAGACCCTGAAACGCATCTTGGTACCAATGCGGAATGATTTTCTGATAACCGCACGTACATGGCTTATTTTTCTGTTTGTCGGCTATCACTTAATTCGATTTTTTGGAGGTATGATATGCCAAATATTGCCATTTGTAACATGCTGGAAATATTCTACTTATGTAGTTAACGCGCAAGGAATCAAGCTCTCTGGATGCTTTACATATTTTGATATATATTTTCTTACATTTCGGATTTCAACTGCCTTCATTCCACTCATATGGATGTGTGTCAATTTGTACACCTAAAGCTTATGTATCACTGTCGCCTCTTCATAATCAGGAAATAACAAGTTACACGCGTCAACGTAGACAGCCATGCGATACCCCACGGAGTAGGAATTCGTAACTGTTTTGCGCTCATGCACAACATCGATTGCAGCATGGGCGTCACTCGCCGTTTCACATTAGGCGGCGCCTGGTTTCACTTTCGCCAGCGCTTGGTCATTCCCCACCCCAATCAGCTGGCACACGCATCCACAACTAACCGAGCACAATCAGGCGCGGGCACCCGCGCCACACGTCTATACAGCCGTGTGCCTGGGATACCGCGACGGACTTCGCACTGGCATCAGTGCAGAGGCTGGGCATTGCGTGCCGCCGGCTTGAAGCGCAACGCGGCTTTAACGTATCCTCGTGGGCGGCCATGCCCCGGTGACGCCTTTTCCAATGATGGCGTCGTTTCACCTATGCGCGCACGCTCTGCGCTCTACCGACTGGTTCACCGGACGCGCAGCCTACAGAGCTAAGGATCCGTCTCCCGCCGCACGATCGCCCGCAGGACAGCGCCATGAGAGACGGGAGGTAATGTGCTGGCATGGTGAACTAGAGCCACAAACGTCTCAAGGACTTCCCGAGGCCCTTCCACGGCGTCTGCTGTGTTGTTCTGTCCGGGACCGAACCGGCACGCACGCGGCTTCCGGCGGGGCGCGGCCCAGGCCCCTTCTCGGCTCGTGCCCGCAAATGTGTTTTGTCATCCGGAATTGATTCCCCTATGATCACGGGAATTGAGCCGCTCGGAGGTGGGCCCGCGCTTGACAGTGACGGTCCGCAGCCTC
>CACXDP010000004.1 GCA_902766445.1 uncultured Coriobacteriaceae bacterium | reverse complement strand
TGCCGCAAGCTCGTCGTCGACGGGTCCTACCGGGGCGACGACGAGCTCGGCCGCCTCATGGCGGACTTCTGCGAGGCGGACCCGACCAGGATCCGCGACGGGATGCTGCGCGAGCGCGTACAATGGTTGAAGGAGAGCAAGGAGGGGGTGTCGCACATGTGCGATATCATGGAGGAGGCCCTCAGAGAGAGGGAGCTAGAGACGAAGTATGCTGCCACGCTGACGCACGCGCGCAGCGCGATGGCGCAGGTGGGCTGCACGGCGGAGCGCGCGCTCGAGATCCTGGGCGTGGCGCAAGACGAGTGGGGGCTCTACTTGCCGGAACTCAAGGCACAACCGGTGGCGTAGCACCGCTATCCCCCAATCGATACTATGTGCGTCATCCCCTTATCATCGACCTCGTAGGTACACGTGTCCGAGAGATATTCGTTACCCATCAGGTCTTGCGCGACGAAGTAGCATTCATAGCGACCGGGAGCTAGCGGAACGTCTGATAGCTTGACCTCGTCACCAACCACCACCTCCTCGCGGACCTCTCCTGTTTCGGTCGAGAGCGCTCCGACGGTCGACCCCGGCCTGAGGCCATCGACCGATCGATCCGTTACACCCGTCACGTAATCGACGCCATTCCACACCCCGAGCAACTCGTAGTGACCACCATCGACCTCGCTTTCGTCCCATATCCAAGCGATGCGCAGGTTCGTGTCCTCGCCATCCACGACAACGGGAGCAGAGAACACCTCATACTCGTGCTCGTAAGCAACGATGGTCGCGTCGAGCACCATTCCGTCAAGGGTGATGGCCACGGCCGTGGTCGGGTTATATGCAAAGGTGAGGTTGTCCCAGTCATCCGATATGTCCACGTTGGTGTCCTGATATGAGCCGTCGACAGCCGTGTTGACCACGTAGAGGTCAAAGAACATGTCAGAGGTGTCAGGGTCGATCGTCACGCTCAGCTTCCCCTCGCCGTCGACCGAGCCGGCGTCGGAGAACCGCACCTCACCCATGCTGCTGCCAAAGAGCTCCGCAAGGGCCTTGGAGTACGTGACGAGCGGCGATGCCTCGACATAGCTTACGAGGACGTCCTCATCGAACTCTTGCGGATACCAGAGCGAGAGTCCGTTTGCGCCCTTGGTGGTGGAACCGCACACCCGGTACGTCACTGCCTCATCCACCGCCTGAGCCAATGACTTCCATGCCGTGCCACCATCCGCAGACCCAACGGCGTTTCCCTCGGCCATTCCCCTGAGGTCCACGAGGTTTGAGCTGCCTTCGCTCTCAGTCGAGCCACCAAAGAACTCGGCAGAACGGGTACCAAATGCGAGGTGACGCAGCGCCTGCACCTTGGCCCCCTCCGAGTCCTCGAAGCCCGCGATGGCAGCGTCGAGGGCCTCTACCACCCGGGGGACCTTGGAAAGGTCCACGACCGAGAGCGTAGCGGCGGCATCCTTGCCCCGCAAGGCGCACTTAGTCACGTACCCGTCGCAGATGGCCTCTGCCACCACGGGGGCCTCCCTCGACTTCCGAAGCGCCCTGAGCATGGCCTTGTAGTCCCAGCCCGCTCCCGCCTCAATCTCCTCGGAGGCGACCATCCACAGCGCGTCGTCAGAGAGTGTGGACGCTGTTTCCAACGACCCCATGAGGCAAGCGTCCAAGCCCACGATGTCGTAAGGCCGGCCACCTCGACCCCGCACACCCGCCTCGAACGCCTCGTCCAACTCGGCAAGCGTGAGCGCATCGAATCTCTGCATCTCGTCATAGCAGGTGCCCTTGAGCGGTCCACCGCCGTGATCCCACAAAACGACGGCAACGTGCTCCGCAGGATACTCCCGCGCACAGAAGGCGAGGAAGTCGGCGAGCGTCGAAGCCTCGCCCATGGGGGCGTCGCCGGCGTCACCCACGCTCACGAGCTCGTGATCCTCCACGACGAAGCGCGCGCCGTTGCCCGACACGACGTCTGAATGCCACTTCTTTGCCCCTCCCACCTGGATTACGACGTTCGTGTCGGCAGGGATTCTTGCGCCACGGATCTCGTCAAGCGTCTTCGTGCCCCAGCTCTGGCGACTCTCGAGGTTCGATCCACAGAGATAGAGGCATATGGTCCAGCTGCCGGATTTTTCGCCCACCCCGCACGATGCCAAGGTCGTCAGCACAAGCAACGCAGCCACCATCAAGGCCGCGCATGCCACAACGCCCACCCACAAAGAACCCCTCGAACGAATCGCCATGCCTCTCATACGCGTCCCTTCTTGCGCCATGCGGCCAAGGTGATTACGAAGCATATTCTAACGTAGTTTCTCCTCGGAGCCATACCTAGACGCCACCTTGGAACTGGGGAACTTCAGTCGCAAGGGAGCTTCTTATTCGTTTGGAGGAATTATAACCATGTCTTAAAGCGATTAAGCATATATCATAAGTGGTAACTTATACGTATCACGCTATTTGGAAAGGAGACAAGCAGTGACACGGTTGTTCACGAGGGGCAGGGCACGCAAGAAAATGCCAGCTGATGTGCGCAAGAACATCGAGAAATCGGACCTCGTCGAAGTTGCCGGAGGCAGAGGCGATGACGCCGGAGGCCACGGCAGAAAAGCACGACATGATCCGCCCAGGCAGTCCATAGACACGCAGGACAACGGCACGTACCCCGAAGACCGTCTCTCCGGGGACATCAGGCCATAGCGACAGCGTGCCCTTGTTGGCATGAGAAGGTTCCACAACAGAAGAGGTATGACACAGATTAGGGGAAAGATGACAATCGCTTTCGTACTGAGCGCCATCATGGCACTGGCACCGCTCTCGGCGTGCTCGCCCGGACAGCCCGGAGACGCCAGCGCAGACGAGGAGATGAGCCGCAGCTCGGAAATGACGGGTGAGGTGATATCTGTCGCCACCGACTAGGGAGGTGCCTACACCGTCACGATCACCGAGGAGAACCTGATGCGGGACGAGGGGTTCGCCGAGGAGGCACCGGTAATCGTGACGGCCGAGGAGGCAGGCGTCTCCGAGGATCCACAGGAGGTCGCGGTCGCCGATGAGACAAACTCATCAAGTACATCAAGAAGCTCGAGAACTCGGATGAGCGGGCAGACAGCGCATTCGAATTCTTCAGCGAGAATGCAAGGGATATGACGTCAGCCTTCGTCGCCGTGACGACCGAGTTGTCCAAACGGGAGGAGTTCAACCCTGTCAGATCGTATGACGAGTACTGGAACCTCCACTTCAACTACGAGAGCGAGGGCTACTACCTGCGCCAGTCGTACCGCGCCGACATCGAATACGAGATCAAACGTGCCTACGCGCTGATGGTGCTCTACTACAGAATCTTCGACCCCTACACCAAGGGCAACTACCTCGAGTACAACAACCAGTTCTTTGTGGCGATGAACAGTCTGGAGCAGCCGGATGCAGGCATTAGCCCCGAGGAAGTCAGGGCGGCCGCACGTTCTTCGTACGGCACGGACTTCGAGCTGTACGCCCCCGTCTTCGGTCGCACGATAACGGGCATGGAGTACGCAACCAACGCCCAGGGCAACACGGTGACTACCGGAGCACTTGAGCAGTACGTCACGCGGCTTCACGGAAAGAGCGTGTCAGACGACCTCAACCTGGCGGGCCTCTGGATCGGCAGACTGGTTACCACGGGCAGCAATGGCGTCACCACGGCAATCGACCGGCGTTGGTGGGGCGAACCCTCCTTCTACGTCAACGGAGCCCATGGCATCGGGTTCAACGGCAGCTACGGTAGCGACTGGTATACAGCCGACATCTTCGGCTACGACGGGAAGGTTCACAAGAGGGAGAAGACGCTGCACAAGAGCGGCAAGAAGCTCCCCGCTCCGTTCGACAAGCCCTCGTCGACTCAATGGGCTTGGTCTATGCCCTACATTTTGTTCCGCTTCAAGTAAGCGATGCCGAGCGCAACCTCAGGTCGCGCAAGACAAAGGGCGGTAGCAAAGGGGACGGTTCCAGCGAGGGACCGTCCCCTTTGCTACCGTTCAACAAATGCCCAGCTCAAGTGCGTCTTGCGAAAGCTCACGCCCGCTCCGAGGCTAGAAGGGCATCTCCGGCGTCTCCGGAGGACAGGAGCTCGTGATGACATCCTCGTCGCCGGGCTCGACGACCTCCATCTCCAGGCTTGCGTACGGCTGCTTGTCCATGGTCCGTGTCCTTTCCTCAGTTGGCGTCCTTGAACATCTCGCTGTACGCGTAGAGAGCCTTCGCGAGGTCCTTCAGCTCCTCCGTCGAGCCCTCGTACTTCAGCGCGCCGTACACGTACGACATCGCGTTGAACCTCGCGGTGTAGGCGCCGTCGAAGGTCACCTCGTGCCAGCCCTGCAGGTGCCTGGCACCGATGCTGCCCACCTGCACGTAGTACTTGTTCTTGGCGGAGCGCTCCGGCTGCACCTCGTTGCCGTCGAGCGTGACCGTGTGGCCGGAGACGTCGCCGTCGCAGGTGAAGTAGAGCCTCATGGAGGTGTTGGAGTCGAGCAGGAGCGAGGTGCCGGTGACGGCGATCGCGTCGGGCTTGTCGCCGCTCAGCTTGGCCGTGTGCTGGGTGATGACCTCATCCCTCGCCGAAACGTCGGGCAGGCCATTGATGCCCCCGTCGCCTGGCAGGCTGGTGTCGTACTTCCACCTGATGGCGTACGCGCAGTAGGTGTACACGGACCTGACCTGCGCCTTCTCGTCGTCCGTCAGCTTCGACTGCTCGCCCAGGGCGGCCTTAAAATACTTGTACACGCTGTAGTCCATGACGTCGTCGTCCAGCCTGCCGCTACTCGGGGTGCGCAGCTCCATCCGCTCGCCGTCGGGGCCTAGCAGCCACAGGGTGACGCTCTCGTCGGCCTTGATCGCAAAGACGGGGTAGCTCACCTCGTACCTGCCCCTGTCGTCCTTCTCGAGGCCGGAGACGTCCACCCTCCTCTCGCCCTTGTGGCCGTCCATGACGACCGTCGTGCCCTGGGCGACGTCGTCCGGAACCGTGAAGGAGATGTTCAGCCCCAGCTCGCCGCCGAGCCGGACGCTCGCCGCCAGCAGCTCACCGAAGACCTCGGCCTCCTCGAACGACGCCGACACGGCGACGTTGCCCGTCGGCATGGCGAAGGTGTAGGTCGTGTCGTCGACCTTCGCGAGGTCGACGTCGGAGCCGCCGTCGGCCTTGCAGCGGATGCTCTCGAGCTGGTAGCCCTCTCCGGGCTCCACGGTCAGCGTGACGGTCACGCCGCCAGCGACCTCGGACGGCGTGAAGACGGTCTTGTCCGCGGTCACCTTGCCAACGCCGTCGGTGGGCTCGTCTATGCTCACCGTGTAGACGATCTCCTCGAACTCGGCTGTGATGTAGATGTCCTGCGCCGGCATCGGGAACGTGTAGGAGTCTTCCCTGTTCTCGAGAATCTTGGTGAACAGCACCTCACCCGAGTCGTCATTTGCCTTGACAGTTATTGACTTAAGCTTGTAGCCCTCCGCCGCATAAGACGTGACTGTGATCTCATCATCTTTGTCTGCGCTGTATTTCGAGGCATAAATCTCGCAGCCGCTTGGCGCAGGCGCATCCTTCATGATTGTATAGAGATCCGCGTACTGCGCGGTGAGCGTCGTGCCCCCGTTGATTGTGATGATGTCACCGGGCTGACAGAGGCCATCCGCGGTCCCGTCGGACTGTTCCAGGAGAACGACGTCCCCGCCGTCCGCAACGACCTCGTTGGGCTGCCCATCCGGCACGATGCCCTCGTCGGGCTGCTCATCAGACTGCCCGATGAGCACGACGCCGTCGTCGTCCGCAACGGTCCCGTCGGACTGACCGAGGAGCACGACGCCGTCGGCCGGCGCGACCTCCTCCTCGGACTGCCCTTGGAGGGTCGCGCCTCCCTCCACAAGCCAACCAATGAAGCGCTTGCCCGTGGGCTTATTGTCACACGCGGGAACCTCGTAGCTTGCGCCAGGCGCGACAAACATGACCTCCGTCGCCGGCTGTTCGGGGGAGCCGTACATAGTGTTCAGCGTGACGCTGAGTTCGCTGTCCCCGGTCTGCTTTTTGCCACACACGCATCTACCATTCTCGTCGAAGAAGTGATTCGTGCGCTCCTCGAGACCGCAGTACTTGCACTTGCATACGTGCCAGCTGCCGGAATCGGGACCGATACCGAAACCGGAACCGAAAAACACGTAGGTGATGCCGCTTTTGCCGTTGACGTCCACGTGGTCGCATTCCGTGATTTTCAAGTCGTTCAAGTCATGGCAATCGGATGATCGGTCGTCGGCCTTAGAGGTCTTCCATTCATCCTTGCCCCTTGGAAGATAATCAACGCGCATGAGCTTCCCAGTTGTGTTTTTGTCCTTAGTTATATAAATCGTGCCTGATTTGCCGTCGTCATCTCCATGACCGATGGCTTCGTTGAGTATATTGCTGGTAGGAGACGAGCCATTTCGATGGATGGTTATTGTGCCACCGCCAATATAGACCGTTCCTCCTTCGCCGCCCCAACCGTTCTCCTCTCGACCGCCACCGATGCCTGCGCCGCCGTTGCCAGACCAAATCTCGACGTTTCCGCCGAGGAGGTATGCCTTCCCGTGCATGTTTCCGGCTGCTCCGGCGCCTATGCCGGCGCCGCCGAATTCGCCGCGCTCGGGCGAACCGCCATGAACCTCAATGTCGCTTGCGGCCCCACAGTCTATGGTTATTGTCCCGTCCATATCACCCTCTGGAACAAGGCCATTGCCACGCCCCGCCCCAATGCCCGCGGCGAGGTCTCCGCCCTTCGCGGTCACTTTTGTGGCATCGCCAAAGATGTTGATCTCGCCGCTCATGTCCTCCTCGTAGCCACCACCGATACCCGGGGCTTCGGTGCCACCCGTTGCGGTAATGGTGCCGCCATAAATGTTTATACCGCCGCCGTCTGCCGCCTTGCGCAGACCGCCGCCCTCTTCTCCCGCGCCTATGCCCGCGCCGTGGTAGCCACCCGTGGCATTGATGGTGGTAGGCATACTGGCCGCGACGGGGCTCTCGTATACGAAGATACCGAGCGTGCCCTCCTCGTCGCCGCCACCAATGCCAGCGCCGTGCTTCGCGCTGCTCGCCGTGATGTTGCCGCTGTAGATGTACGTGTGCGCCCCCGGCTGCTGGTCTCCGCCGCCGATGCCCGCACCGTCAGCTCCTCCCTTTGCAGTTATCTTTCCCGCGAATATCGTGATGGAGGTCGTGCCGTCTGGGTCCTGGCCGCCCTCGCCGCCGCCGATGCCTGCTCCATGCTTACCGCCCGTGGCCTCTATGGTCGTGCCGTGGACGGTGATGTTGCCGCTCGCCTCGTCGTCGTTCCCGCCGATGCCCCCTGCCTTATCTTTGCCCGTCGTAATGATTTTTCCCGTGCCGTAGATGTTCAGCGTGGCGGCCTGCTTTTCCTTGTTGTAGCCGCAGCCGATGCCCTGCTTGCAGGTCAGGGTCGCGCCTTCGCTCACAACCAGGTTGACCGTTGCGCCCTTCTTTACGTAGACATACCTATCAATGGTCGTGTTGGACGTGACTACATATGTGCCATCTGTAAGGCCCAGTCCCCATGTGCCACAATAAAGTTTCACCAAATCGTTGGTAAGCACCTTGTAATCCGCGGCAGACACCTCATGGGCGACCGTCTCCAGCGACTTCAGTCCTTCGTTCCAGCTGTATTCGGTATAGATAACAGAGTCGGAGTCCGCGCTCGCCCTCGACGGGAGGCCACCTAGCAGCCCCAGGACGGCCAGAACCGTGACCGCCACCGCGATTCCCTTGGCTTTGATTCTCTTCATAGTACTCTCCTCCTCGTTCGGTCGTGCGGCATGTGGGCAGATGGATCAGAGCGGGTATGAGCGCTCCCGAATGCTATGTGTCCAATTTTGATTTTAGCATCGCCGCCCCCCCCTGCGTCCATGCCGCGCGGCGTGCGTCAGCACGGTTTTTTACCTGCACTTTTGGCCCTTGAGTCACGAGTCTTTTCAGGTCAATCCCAAAACCTGTGGGCGGAGGCCTTGCTTCTGGCATTCCCGGACCTCCGCTGTAGTTGGCGACCACGTGTCGCGTTCCTTGGGTTTTACGTTGGCGTGGCGGCGTTCCTCGAGATTGACGTCCGCGTGGCGGCGTTCCTCGAGATTTGCGTTCCCGTGGCAAGAATCGCCACGCCAACGT
>CACXDP010000003.1 GCA_902766445.1 uncultured Coriobacteriaceae bacterium | reverse complement strand
TTGGGGGGCGACGGTACGCTTCTGCGGGCGGCGCGCATCGTTGCGGGGGCAAACGTACCCCTTCTGGGTGTCTCGTATGGGCATCTCGGGTTTCTGACCTGTGCGGGGCCAGAGGATTTACTTGAAGTCGTTTCCGAGGCACTGGTCGGTAAGCTCCATGAGTCACGCCGATCGACGCTTGATGTGTGGGCGGAGTTCGTGGATGAGCAAGGCATATCTTTTGGCGTGCGCAAGATGGCGCTCAATGACCTTTCGCTCGGGCATGGTGCGCGAGGAGACATGATTTCTTTTGAGGTGAGCGTCTCGGGCAATCACATCGATAAACTCCGTGGCGATGGATTCGTCGTCTCAACGGCAACTGGTTCGACGGGCTATGCGCTCTCAGCCGGTGGCCCCATCGTGACGCCTGAGTTCGAGGGGATGGTATGCGTCCCCGTGGCGCCACACACCATCATGGCACGGGCGTTTCTCACGGGACGCGATGATGAGGTGCTGATCGAGGTGGATCCGGAGCGTCCTGCGGAGACCTGTGTGTTTGCCGATGGGCAACCTCTCGGAGAGGGCTGTAGGCTCGTGCGGGTGAGCTGCAGGCGAGGCCCGAACGACCTCATCCTACTCAACAAGAGCCGTGAGAGCTTCTACGATTCGGTTTCGCGTGTGTTCTACGGAAAGGCAGCCGAGCGATGATAGACGAGCTTCATGTGGAGAACGTCGCCCTTATTCGCGAGGCGACCATCGATCCCGCTCCGGGTCTCACCGTTCTCACGGGCGAGACCGGTGCCGGCAAAAGTGCCCTGCTGTCATCGATAAAGCTGCTCATGGGCGAGCGAGCCGACGCTGGGGCCATCCGCGAAGGGGCGGATGCCTTGGTGGTGGAAGGGCGCATATTTTGCCGTGGGGGAGATCCCGAGGGCGTTCTGGTCCGTCGTCGCGTCGGTGTGGACGGAAGGGGGCGAGCGTCCATCGATGGGCGGATGGCTACGGTACGCGAGCTCGCGCAAGGTGTAGGTGCGACTATCGACCTCTGCGGCCAACATGAGCATCAGCGTCTGTTGCAGCAGGGAAGTCATGGTGAGTTGCTCGACGCTTGGGGTGGCGAGCGCGTTGCGCAGGTTCGAGAAGACTTTGCGCGGGCTCTCAAGCGTACACGAGCTGCCGTCAAGGAGTTGCAGCGCGTGCGCGAGATGGCGCGCACGGCTACTGAGCGCATGGAGGAAGCGGAATTCGTCTTGCAGCGCATCGATGAGGTGAAGCCACGTGTGGGTGAGCTTGCTGAACTCGAAGACACGCTACCGCGTGCCCAACACGCAGAGACGATACTGCGTGCATCTGAAGGTGCACGCAAACAGCTGGTCAGGGACGGAGGAGCACTTGACCTGATGCAGGAGGCAGTGGAAGAGCTTCGGGCTGCAGAGAGATACGATTCATCACTTGCTGCGCTCGTATCCTCGCTTGAAGGTGCGCTCATCGACGTCGAGGATGTCGCGGGTGAGCTGCGTAACTATCGCGATAGGGTGGACTTTGAGCCGGGGCTTCTAGACGAGTTGCAGAACCGCATGGCACAGCTCCAGGGAATCCTGCGTTCCTATGGTCCTACGGTCGAAGACGTGCTGAGGCGACGTACCGAGGCAGAGGAGCTCATTGAGGCTGCAAGTGGGGGAGACGAGCTCGAGCGTCGGGCAAAACGCGAGTTGGCGGCGGCGCAACGAGAGCTTCTGCAGTGTGCTGACCGTTTGGACGAGGAGCGGGGCAAGCTCGCGCCTGAGTTCGCAAAGGCAATCACTGAGCAGATGGCGCGGTTGCAGATGGGCTCTGCCTCACTCGAGTTCTCGATGGAACGCCTGCCGCCCAAGCAATGGACATCTCAGGGTCCATGTCGCATCGAACTCCTGTATAGGCCAGGCGCAGGTTTGACCGCTCGTCCGCTACGTCGTATCGCTTCCGGAGGCGAGGTGAGCCGTGTGATGCTGGCCGTGAAGGTCGTCCTCGGCGAGGCAGACTCGACGGAGACGCTCGTCTTTGACGAGGTCGATGCCGGGGTGGGAGGAGCAACCGCCGTAGCTCTTGCCGACGTGCTTGCCGAGCTTGCTCAAACGCATCAGGTGCTCGTGGTCACACATCTCGCGCAAGTGGCGGTACGTGGTACGAGGCACTTCTTGGTGCGCAAGTCTGAAGACAGCAGCGACGCCACACCACATACCACGATAACCGAGATTGAGGGGGAAGAGCGCGTGACCGAGATTGCGCGGATGCTCTCGGGTGACACGAGCGACGCCTCGCTTGCCCATGCCCGCGAGATGCTGGCCGTGTGACCTAGTTGTCTGAACCGGCGTGGTTTCCGTCGACGTGCCATACGCCGAGACCATTGCCCGCGTGTTCATCCATCGCGATACCATAAGGTTCGACGAGGGACGCGCGCATCGGTCGAAGGAGTATCGCCATGCCAAACGACAAACGCTACACCGTTGAGGGCTACTGGGATTGCCAGTATTGCGGCACGGAAGGAATCCGGGGACGTTCGAAGTTCTGTCCTAACTGTGGGCATGGACGCGACGAGTCGGTGCGCTTCTACACCAAGGAGATTTCGGAAGATCATGCCATCAATGACGAGGAATTCGCACGTGAGCGTGACGAGGCGGCCAAGAACTCGCGGAGTAACTCTTCCGTACATACGGAGGCGCATGAGGTGACGGATGGCTCTCCCTCGCTCTTCTCTCGTGAAGAGGGCCAAGGCAGGGGAGACGCCCGAGGAGCGAGCGATTCGTCCGACTGGCTGTGCGACTACTGCGGTACGTACAATCCTGCGACCCTCGAGAACTGCTCAGGTTGTGGTGCGGCACGCGAGATGACCAACGGTACGACGTACTCCCAGGTGCAGGGAACGGTGGCGCGTACCTACGACTCCGAGGGCCGACTCGTGAAGGAGCGCGATCTCAGCAAGCCCAAGCCCGCGACGACGGTCACACCGACGACGACACAACGCGGCGGGTGTCTGCGTATCGCGATTATTGCGGTCGCGGTGTTCGTCCTCCTCGGTTTCCTCTCGAGCATTGTCTTTGCGCCGAAGCCTCGCGACGTCACCGTTGCGGGCTTTGATTGGACGAGGACCATTGAGATAGAGCAGCTCAACACCGTCAGCGAGGATGGCTGGACGCTTCCCGAAGGCGCACGTCAGACGCGAACGAGCAGGGAGGTGCGAGACTATCGTCAGGTGCTCGACCATTACGAGTCGGTGCCCTATCAGGTGTCGGAAGAGGTTCTCGACCATTACGAAACCTATACCACGACAGTGGACAACGGCGACGGCACCTTTGACGTGGAGGAGCACAAGGAACCTGTGTATCGCACGGAGACAAGGACGGAGTGGCGCGACGAACCGGTCTACCGACGAGAACCCATCTATGACACGAAGTATTACTACGATATCGAGCGCTGGGAACACGAGCGGGATGTGGTGACGAACGGAAAGGACCACAATCCGCAGTGGGGTAAGGTCGAGCTGAGCGAGGCGACTGGAGACCATGGCGTGGGCAAGGAGCGCGAGGGTGCGCGCAGCGGCGAATACGGCTTTACCGACACCGAGGGCAATCGCTATACGGTTGACAAAAGCCATTGGGAGTCGCTCGAGGAGGGTCAATCCATTCGTGTCGTGGTGGATTCCGAAGGACGCGTCACGGAGGTCAAAGACTGACAAGGTGGCGATTCCAAACGGCAAACACCGGCGTGGGTTATACTAAACGCGCAGACGCCGCGGGTAATAGCATGGGAAGGTTTAGTTGGTATGGCGGAAGCTATCGAGAACGACCTGTTTAGAAAATCGGCATTGAGTCGTATCTCGAGCGCTGATGACCTCGATGTCTTTTTGAAGGTGTCGAATCCGAGCGCATGGGTTGTCGTGAGTGCCTTCCTCGCGCTCATAATCGGGTTGCTCGTCTGGTCGCTAACGGCTGTGGTTCCCGTGCGAGTGACGACCAAGGCTCTCGTCAACGGTGATGATACGGCTAGAATCTGGGTGGATGCTGACTTGGCGGAGAAACTGAAATCGCCAGACGCGCGCGTGGACATTGGTGGATTGGGTGCCACAAACGTTGCCGTCGGCTCGAGGCCGATATCGAGCGAGGAGATTCGGGACACAGTGGGGGAAGGTTACCTTGCTGACGGGCTCGAACTCGGTGAATGGAACTTTGAGGTCAACCTCACATTCTCCGAGGCCCCATATGGTTCCGATATCAAGAGGCCTTTTTTGGCACCGGCTTCGGTGGTGTATGCGATGGAGCACCCGATTGAGCTTGTCTTTGGTGCTTGATGGGACTTGCGCATGAAAGCGAACCTCGTAAATAACGTGCCCGTGATCATGCAAATGGAAGCGGCGGAGTGCGGTGCCGCGTCCCTCTCCATGGTACTCGCATACTATGGCCGCTGGATAACGCTCGAAAAGGCACGAGAGGACTGTGGGGTGAGTCGCGACGGCTCAAAGATGGTCAATATACTCAAGGCGGCTCGCGGGTATGGCATGGATGCAGACGCATGGAGTTGCTCGCTGGAATCCCTTCAGACAAACGACGAGCTTCCCAGCATCCTGTACTGGGAATTCAACCACTTTGTCGTGCTTTGTGGTTTTAAGGGCAAGTACGCCTACATCAACGATCCTGCGCGGGGTGCGGTGAGGGTGACGTTAGAGGAGCTCGACCGATCGTTCACTGGCATCGTGTTGCGTATGAAGCCTACTGAGGCGTTCGAGCGGGGAGGCGAGCCAAAGAGCACACTGGCCTTTGCGAAGGAACGGCTCCGTGGAATGACCAGCGCCCTCGTGTTTGTCGCCCTATGCTGTGCGGTCGTCTCGCTGAC
>CACXDP010000002.1 GCA_902766445.1 uncultured Coriobacteriaceae bacterium | reverse complement strand
CAATTACAGATGCCGTAATTACACGCAAATCAGCTCGTGAGGCGATTCGGTGAACGGTTCATAGCCCTCTGGTCCCATGACTCCGCAATCTTCCAAGCGGATGCCAAATACGCCAGGGAGATAGACACCAGGCTCGATGGTAAAGACCGCCCCCTCATCGAGCGTCAGGTCCCCGCGCTTGCCTACGACAGGTAGCTCATGAATGTCAATCCCTACGCCATGCCCTAACCCATGCGTGAAGTAAGCCCCGAAGCCAGCCTCCTCGATGACCCGAGCAGCGACCTCATGCAACTCACGACCGAGCATGCCAGGACGCGCCGCATCTGCAGCAGCTTCGTGTGCACGTCTCACCACGTCGTACGCCTCTATTTGTTTCGCACTTGGAGCGCCTACACAGATTGTGCGAGTCATGTCCGACTGATAGTCCAGAAGCGACGCACCGAAGTCCATGACGACGAGATCTCCCGCCTCTATCGCTCGTTCACTCGGTCGAGCATGCGGATTTGCACCGTTAGGACCTGCAGCTATGATCGAGTCGAACGCGAGGGCATGCGCCCCATGCGAGAGCATGTACGACTCAAGCTCAGCACGAACGGCAAGCTCGGAAAGACCGGGTCGCACGACGTCACACATATGCGCAAACGCCTCATCGGTAATGCGCTGTGCACGCTTCAAGACATCGAGCTCCCCCGCGTCTTTAATCATGCGCATCTTGGCGAGGTCACCATGCAGACGGGGCATAAGGCATGCCACCGAATGCTTGTTGAGCTCGACATTCAGGTCCTCATACATACCCAACGTGAGGCTATCCTCAATGGCTAGCACCCGAACGCCGCCAGAGCGAACACGCTGCGCTACCCACGCGGCGTGCGTTACGTCCTGCTCTTGGTCAATCTGCCATACGTCGGAATCCGCCTGTGCCGACAACGCCCCAAAATAGCGACCGTCAGTATGCAGCCATGCTTCATCTGGCGTTATCAGCGCATCGTGTGCCGTCTCGCCGTCAAAGACACGCGCTGCGCCGGTTAGCCAGCGAATATCCGATACGTTGCGCACGAGCACTGCATCGTAGCCGCGCTCTGCCATGAGTTCGCGAAGGACCCGCAACCTCGAGTTTGCATTTTTCTGACCCATATCACACTCCCTGTCTGCGATGTACCACACACCACGCACCTAGATGCTCGCGAAGCATCCCATCCTCCACCGTAGACAGGCGAATGCGCCCGATAGCCAGTGGAATCTCCAGCATGAGGCGCCTTGAACGCAGCAGACGCTCGCGTCTGAATGCCTCGACAAGCTCCTCTTGGTTGACGTCGCACTCGATAGTCGTTATTCCCAACGCATCGAGAAGCTCATCTATAGCAAGCATGTCATCAAGCGGCAACTTACCCTGCGCCACCGAGATACGCGCGCAAAAGCGCATTCCCTCGGCAAGTAAGCCCGAATACGGGGCATTGGGCATCAGCACCTGACAGGCATTTGCGAAGGAACGTCCATATCCCAGCGATGCACGCACGGCAGCGGCACTCGATGCCGCAAGCTTTCCTCGTGCTTTTGCAGTATCCATAAGCTGGGCGCAAAGTGTCGCACCATCGTCCGCCATGATTTGCTCCGCGCGATCCCACAAGGTAGAGAACTCCTTCTCGGAACTGGCAAGGGACGTTCCCGCCATCAGCACACGCGCACGCCTTGAGGATTCGTCGTCCAGACCGCCAAGCACCCTGCCATAGTCAATCACCACGTGTTTGACACAAGGCCTCACAAACAGCATGCCCTGCGCCCCATCGACATCGAGCGCGCGTGGCACGAGTGCGCCCTCCAACAGCCCGAGCTCGTCAAGGGGCACTGCAACAACCGACATGCCCTGGCACCACGCGCCGCATACATACGATGCCACCGATATGAGATCCGCGTCGCCTACCGCGACGCAGAGATCATCTGCCGTCGCCCCAATCTCTCGCAGCGCATGCGCAAGCCTCGCAGCCGCATCGAACGTCCGAAGCGGTGGCTCCAGCTCACAAACGTCACATGAAAAGCCTGCATCGGTCGCTTGACGACGCAGTTCGTCGAGCAGCTCGGCATCCTCGCCGTCACGGGCAACTATCAGACAGATTCCCGGACGGCTAACGGAATCGACAAAGACCTTCGATGCACTCATGATGGCATCCTCGCCCATGCGCACGTCGCAAGAGCCTCCCACGATAGGAACCCACTGTCGTGACAGCTGCCTTCTCACGCTCATAGCAACCCCTCCGCCCATAGCAGACTGCCAGCATCCTCAGCCACTTCATCAAAGGTCTTGTTGCGAATGTCAATCACATAGTCAGCTGCACTCATAAAGAGGGGGCGGCGATGGTCATAGAGAGCGCGTGCGTCCTTGCCCAAGTCAGGACGCTTCTCCGGATGCTGAATCTGGCGCAGCGAGTCCGCAAGGTCACCGTCGAGATAAACAACGACACCCATCTCCCGCATGAGCTGGCTGTTTTGAGGCCGCTCGACGATACCGCCCCCACAGCTGACGAGCAATGACTTCTCCTTGCGTAAGTTCTCGAGTACTTCCATCTCCGCATCACGAAATGCCTCCTCGCCGTCCTGCTCGAAGCACTCACGCACCGACTTGCACATGAGACGCTCTGCCATGCGATCGGTGTCGACGTATTGGCGGCGATACAACCTTCCAAGGTTCCGTGCTAATGTAGATTTTCCGGCCCCCAAAAAGCCAATAAAAAATATATGGTCGCACCCCTCATGGGTGACGTACCCGTTTGATGATGTATGCACGTGCTTCTCCTGTCGCGTTGTCCACCTTGATTCTAACACGTGGAGAATTGCACTGGAACAAGAGATGCAGCGTCCTCATTCGCCCTCGAAACGAACGCCGCGAAGAAACACATGCTCTACAACGCGAAACAGCTGCGTGTACCACAGGTCTTTGCGCGACTGGGGACGGACCAAAACGGTATGGACACCGGCAAGGTTGCCTGCCAAAACGTCGGTAAACAGCTGATCACCTACCAGCACCGTCTGTTTGGCTCGCACCCCCATCTTGTGCATCGCCACCCACACCGCAACCGGCGCCGGCTTCATAGCGTGATGCACCACCTCGCACCCCAAGTCCTCGGCAGATGCACAGACCTGCGTCGTATGGAAGTTGTTTGAGACCATACATACGCCCATATGTGCTGACTGGAGGCGTCCGAGCCACTCGCGGACTTCGGGTGGTGCAACCTTAGTGTCACGCGGTACGAGGGTGTTATCTCGATCAAGAAGCACGCATCGGATGCCCTGCGCCTTGAGTTCCTCGACATCAATGAGATCGACCGAGCTTATGTAACGCTGCGCCTTTGTGAAAAGCATCTTGATGTCCTCGCGTACTAGTCAGTCTGACCGGTAGAATCATTGCCTTTGCTGGCTTTCAGCTCGGCTAAAGCCCTCGAATAATCGGCACTGTGCTGCTCGAACGTCTCGTTGAACGTGTGGTTCGAGTAATCTCCATCCTCGATGATAAAGAAGAACAAGTAGTTCGTGTCGGCCGGATGCAAGGCTGCTTCGAGCGCCCATTCGCTGGGTGAGCAGATAGGTGTAGGAGGCAGACCTCTGTACAGGTACGTGTTGTACGGACTGTCCGCCTCAGTGTCCACGAGGCCTCCGTTGACATAGCCTATCGTCGCATCGCTCTGCAAGGCCATGCTAATTTTTAGCCGGTTATAGAACACCGATGACACCTTGGCCCTGTCATCCTCATTTAGCGCCTCCTTCTCGATGATTGAGGCAAGCTTTATGAAGTCGTAGTCGAGGGCATTGAGACCATAGCGGTCCATGATCTCCTTACGCGCAGCATCCGCGTCAAGCATCGAGAACTCCGACTCGAATTGTGAGAGCATCATACGGATGACCTCATCAGCGGTGGCTTCTCTACCAGCAAAGTCGTATGTCTTTGGGTAGAGGAATCCCTCCAACGAATCGTTGCCGACATCCTTGAGGAAGGGATAATCATTCACGTAATTCGAGGCCTTTGCCTGTTGCAGGAATTCGTTGGCACTGATTCCTAGCGATTCCTCCACGAGCTGTGCCGTCTGCTGTATCGTCAAGCCCTCGGGTACCTGCAACTGCCCCTCGCTCGTGTTTGGACCAGAGACGAGCTGACGGACCACCTCCGCCGGGTCAGAACCCGTAAGGAAGGTGTACGTGCCGCTTCTGAGGCTTTGATCCGCATTCTGCTCGTTGACCGCACGCATAAAATCCTTCCTGCTGTGAATGACACCAGCATCGAGTAGTGCGCGTATGATTGTTTGCCCATCTGAACCTTCGGCAATGACGACGGTGACCGGTTGCCCGTCTTCAACCTGTGCGCCTTCGTAGGGGCTCACAAAGTTACGAACCACAAAGAACCCACCCGCCAACACAACGACAAGCGCAAGGACAATGCCAGCAATCAATAAAACACGTCGACCGATTGACGGCGTCCCGTCGGCAAAATGCTGCCCATCCCCCTTCGCCCCAGTTGCCTGATCGTACCCAATAGTGCCTGTGCGGCCCGTGCGAACACGACCTGGGTTCGTGGCAGAAAGGGACCCCGCGGTCCCCTTCTTCTTCGCGTAGGGATTTGCCGCAGACAGTGACCCCGTGGTCCCCTTCCGCCTGGCGTTGGGGTTCGTCGCCGAGAGCGATCCCGTGGCACCCTTCCGCCTTGCATTTGGGTTTACCGCAGACAGCGATCCCGTGGCACCCTTCCGTCTTGCGTTGGGGTTCGCCGCCGAGAGCGATCCCGTGACGTCCGGCCGTCGTCCGCTCGAATTTGAGGCAGAAATCGAGCCAGTCGCTGATGCGGGACGCCCCGAACCTGGCGCTCGCTTGGCCTTGGCAGGTGCTGTACCAGCCGAAGAAACGCGGAGAGCATTTCCAGTATCGGAACTCGTTCCCGAAGATTTCCTACGTTTCAAACGGGTGTCAGAGTCGTTTGCATCTGATTGTGTTCCCGTCCCCGTACTCTGCGGGTTCGTGGATGTGGGCATGATAGTCCTCTCAAGTCCTGTGGGCATCGAGCCACGTCTGCAAGAAAAGTGACGCGGCTACCATGTCCACCTTGCCGCGCATGCGCTTCTCGCTGAGTCCTTGGGATTTAAGGATACGCTTAGCCTCCACAGAGGACAGGCGTTCGTCTGCAAATTCCAAAGGAATACCGCAAGCATGCGAGATTTCGTTGGCGATCCGTCGGATTTTTTCGGCTTGAGGCCCATCCTCTCCCGCCATGGTCTGAGGAAGGCCGCATACTAACACTTCGGGCTCGATGTCTTCGAGTACATACCTCCAGGTCCGTGCGTTCGCAAGAACCTCCTGTGCCGGAAGCACAGCTACAGGCGACGCCACCGTTCCTGTGGCGTCGCTTGCGGCTATGCCAATCCGAACCTCGCCTATGTCGAGCGCGAGCGCTCTCACGCGCCGAGCAGCTGCTTGGCCGCTGCAAGTGCCTCGTCTACGGCTCCGGCGTCACGACCACCCGCCTGCGCCATGTTTGGACGTCCGCCACCGCGTCCGCCAACGACAGGCGCGACGTTGCGGATGATCTCACCTGCGGCAAAGCCTGCCTTCACGGCAGCGTCGGTACCCGCGGCAAGCAACGCCACTTTGCCTTCTGCAACCGAAGCGAACACGCAGGCGCTCGCCATACCCAGCTTGTCACGCACGGTATCCCAAGCGCTACGAAGCTCCTTACCGCTCACCCCGTCGAGACGTGCGACGACGAGCTTGTAGGATCCCATGTCTATCGCAGAGCCGATCTGATCGGCGAGCTTGTTTGACGAACCGCCCGTAAGGGCCGCCTGGAGTTTCTTCTGCACATCGCGCAGCTCGGACTGCAGCTGCTCCACGCGGGTGGGAACGTCGACAACGCGACACTTGAGACCTCGGGATAGCTCGTCCATCTGCGCAAGACGCTCGTCCACATACTCGATGGCACCCGCCGAGGTGACAGCCTCGATACGACGAGCGTTCGAACCGACAGAGCCCTCACTCACGATCTTGAACAAACCCAGCTCTGCTGTGTTGCGCGCATGCGTCCCGCCGCAGAGCTCGCGGGAGAACGGTTGCTCGGAAGTGCCGGTAGACACGACGCGCACGACATCACCGTATTTCTCGCCAAAAAGCGCAACCGCGCCAGAAGCCTTGGCCTCCTCAATACCCATAACCTTAGTGATAATGGGTTCGGCGGCAAAGATCTCAGCGTTTACCATACCTTCGATTCGAGCAAGCTCGTCGGACGTGACGGCCTCGAAGTGAGTGAAGTCAAAACGTAGGCGCTCGGGTGCGACCAGCGAGCCAGCTTGGCTAACGTGCTCGCCGAGGACCTTCTTCAATGCAGCGTCAAGCAGGTGCGTAGCGGTGTGGTTGCGACGAATGAGCTCGCGGCGACCGTGATCGACTGAGGCGTCAAGCTTCTGCCCCACGCTGATGCTGCCTTCTGTGACCTCGCCCACATGCGCAAAGAGGTCACCCTCGCGATGCTTGGTATCGCTCACGCAAATCTTTGCATCCGCAGCACACAGCACGCCGGTATCGCCCACTTGGCCACCCATCTCGGCATAGAAGGGTGTGCGATCGAGCACGACCTCGACCGTCTGTCCAGCATCAGCTCGACTCACCGACTCCCCGTCACATACGAGGGCGAGCACTGTGACACCGTCAGCGGAATCATCTTCGTATCCACAGAACACCGTGGCGGGCAGTTCGTCGGAAAGCGTCGTCCACACGTTGTTGTACGTTCCCCAAGCGTCGCGGTTCGCAGCGGCACGGGCGCGCTCGCGCTGGTCGGCCATAGCTGCATCGAAGGAGGGCATGTCGATAGCATGGCCGCGCACTTCACAGATTTCGCGCGTGAGGTCTACGGGGAATCCATAGGTGTCATGCAGGGTAAAGGCCACCGTCCCGGAAAGTACCTCCTCCGGCTCGAGCTTGGCCAGCTCTGCCTCGAGCAGCTCCTCGCCCTTGTCGAGCGTGGCGTTGAATCGCTCCTCCTCTGCGGCCACGATGCCGTCAATAAGCGCTGCGTTCTCTACCAGTGCCGGATAGACCTCGCCCATGATGGAGCGGACCTCCTGCGCATACTGCGTGAGAAACGCACCCTCGATGCCCAAGAGGCGACCGTGATAGACGGCGCGACGCAGGAGGCGACGCAGAATGTAGCCACGCCCCTCGTTGGAGGGCAGGATTCCATCGCTGATCATGAAGGTGACGGCACGTGAGTGGTCCGCAATGATGCGAAGACTGCGATCGGCCCCAGTTGCCTTTCCGCCGTAGGTCATACCGGAGAGACGCTCGCCCACACCGAGGAGGCTACGAAGCACATCACCCTCGTAGTTGGAGTGCTGCCCCTGCATGATTGCGGAGATGCGCTCCAAACCCATGCCCGTGTCAACGTTGCGGTGGGGCAACTCAGGCAGCGAACCATCCTCTTGGCGGTCGTACTGGGTAAAGACGAGGTTCCAGAACTCGAGGTAACGATCGCAATCGCAACCAGGTGCACAGTCAGGACTACCGCAGCCAAACTCCGGCCCCTGATCGAAGTAAATCTCCGAGCACGGACCACACGGACCGGTAGGTCCTGCTGCCCAGAAGTTGTCCTCCTCGCCAAGCCGCGTTATGTGGCTTGCGTCCGCCCCGTATTTCTGCCACAGCTCAATGGACTCATCGTCATCAGTAAAGACCGTGAAGAAGAGCTTGTCCATGGGCAGCCCCAGATGCTCTGGTGCCGTGCAGAATTCCACGGCCCAACGAATCGCGTCTTCCTTGGTGTAACCACCGAAGGCGAAATTACCCAGCATCTCAAAGAATGAGAGGTGACGCGAATCACCTATGTTGTCGATGTCGTTGGTACGCAGGCACTTCTGGCACGAGCACGCACCAATCTCGCTCATCGTCTTGAGGCCCTGATAGTACTCCTTGAACTGGTTCATGCCAGCGTTGGAGAGCAAGAGCGAAGGGTCGTCGGGAATAAGCGACGAAGATGGGTAGCGCTTGCACCCCTTGCTCTGAAAGAATGCCAAGAAATCCTCGCGAATCTCGGCTGT
>CACXDP010000001.1 GCA_902766445.1 uncultured Coriobacteriaceae bacterium | reverse complement strand
GTGGCCGGCGAGAAGGCCGTAGCGCTCCACCTTGGTAAGCCTCTTAGACAGCACGTGCACGAGGAGCTTGCGCTCGAGCTCGACGGTATCGAGCTCCATGGGCATGTTGCAGTCGTCATGCGAGTCGTGGTGGCGAATGCCACCCTCCATCGAGACGAGCGGGCGAGCCTGAGGTCCGGGATGGCCACGCGGTGGGCATAACGGCAGGGGTGGCTCGGTCTTTACCGGTGTTCCCGCGGGACCGCTCGCGGTGGGCGACCCCATCCTTGGGGCATATGGGGTCGACGAGGGAGCGCATGAAGCCCTCCTCGGGGCAGTCGCCGGGCTCGTGTGCACTCTCGCGCCGCGGCTTCTTTGTCGCGGCCAACACCTTGCCATGGGCATCCTGTGTCGGCACCGTCGCGAGCTGCCTTAAGCCGCGTCAGATGACGGTCGGCCCGTTCAGGTACGAGCCCGACCATGCGCCTTGTGATGCCGGGACAGTGTGGGACCAGGCAAAACCGCTGCGACTCCGCGGCGCACGCCACCATGGTCGTGCCTGATGCCTCGTTGTGGCCGGTGACGCGAGCCCCGCACGCCGTGCCCGCCATGTCCTTTCATGCGCTGAGGCCTATCGCCGATCGCTGGATCTCGCCTCGCTGCGAGGGACGGGTGTGCCCACGGGTTCCTCCTGTCATGGCTGGTACGTTTGTCCTAGCAAAAGAGCATTATGCACGCTCGAGCAGCAGTGTCGTGACACCCCTGTCGATCAGCCGTCTTTGCACGGGTGCGGCATCGGCCATCGACACGTTGCGCACCTTGTCGGGATGCGCAAACAACGGCAGGCACCACAGAGAGTCATAGTCCATGGTGACCGTCCTCACCCCCAATAGTCTGGAGATGAAGGATTCGAGATAAGACGTATCGAGTGATACCCCGATGCTGCGGTTCTGGTAGCAGGCTCGTACGAGCGAGCACCTGAAGTAGCGTGCGTGCTTCGCGAAGGGCTCGTTGTCGACATCGAACCCCATCAGACGAAGGTACAGCTCGGTGAAGACGGCAATCGTACGCGTGTTACCCTCCGCGAACGGATGGACCATCCAGATGTTTGCGATGAACCTTGAGAGGTTGCGCATGTCCGCTTCACCGAGCTTGGACCCAGGTGCATATTGATGATCGAACTCGCGTGCGAAGAGCATGTCGAGCGAGCGCTCACAGAGTCTTGGAGACCCGTATAGGACGCTGTCGCCGTTGAGCACCTCCTCGCACTTGACAAGGCTCTCTTGTTTGAAGGCCCCCGGCAGGTAGATCTCGTCGTCGATGTCCTTGAACAGATGCTCGTGGATGACATCGAGCATCATGGGGTCAAGTGAGAACGCCCCGTCTTCGAGTAGCTCTACTATTCTCAGGCTGACCTTGTCTGCCTCCTCTTCCCGAAGGCCATCTCTCTTGCGAGGATGAGCCGCGTCGTAGTAGTGGTGCAGCTCGTTCGCGACCTCGGCAAGCGATTTGCGACCATAGACGTTGTCGTCTGCAAGGGCGCGCATGTAGCCAGAGGGTGCGAGCCCATCGGTGTCCTGCAGGCCAAATGCGACCTGCCATATTCTTGAGCGATATACAGTGTCAGTAGGCTCTGAGCGTCTTTGATACTGACAGCTGTCTTCGGGGACCATGGCGTCTCCATTCAAGTAGCAGCGGTGTGTTACCACGCCCTATTATACCAGCAGGGCCCGTGGCCTATCATATTTAGTGATGAAAATGTATCCATACGACACAAGGCGGGGCCATTTCACGAGTGCCAGTGGCGCACGCCGGGAGTTGGTGACAAAGGCGGTCCCGAGTGCGGCAATCGAGAACGTGCTCGTAAAGCGGCACCGCTGTGGCCCGGGTGCCGAGATGGTGCCAACCGTGCGTCAGGCGCGGTGGGGTGGCGGTGAATTGTTCTGTGTCTGGTTGTGTGGGCTTGGGCGATACTGCTATGCTAAACCGCATGTTTGTCGAGTGAGGAGGAACCTAGCGTGGAAGAGATGCCAAAGACCTATGACCCACAGCAGGCCGAGCCTGAGCTGGTCGACCGGTGGATGGAGGCGGGCTGCTACCGCCGCAGCGAGGGCAAAGGTGACCGCACCATCGTGATCCCGCCGCCAAACGTAACGGGCGTCCTGCACATGGGCCATGCCATGGACGACACGATCCAGGACACGCTCACGCGCTACTACCGCATGCGCGGCTTCTCCACGCGCTGGATCCTGGGCACGGACCACGCCGGCATCGCCACCCAGACCAAGGTCGACAAGAAGCTCAAGGAGGAGGGAATCTCGCGCCTCGAGATCGGTCGCGAGAAGTTCCTGGAGGCCTGCTGGGACTGGCGTCGCGAGTACGGCGGCATCATCATCGACCAG